>CAZURP010000146.1:0-4646 GCA_964623715.1 uncultured Isosphaeraceae bacterium
ACCCCCATAAAATGGGGTGGCCGAGAATACATTTTGGAGCCAAACGAATGAAAATACTCTTGACAAACGACGATGGAATACGCGCTCCCGGTATAATTGCACTTCACAAAGCGCTACAGGGCCTGGGCGAATTGGTTGTTTTTGCCCCTGAAACTGTGCAGTCCGCCACAAGCCACGGGATCACGTATACCACACCATTGATGACGCAGAGGGTTGACGTCACAGCTGGAATGTCCGGCATTGCAGTTGATGGTAGGCCTGCGGACTGCGTTAAACTCGCACTACGTACACTCTGGGAGGAGCAATTTGGCGAGGGCGCTAAGCCAGATTTGACAATTAGCGGGATGAACAGTGGTTCAAATGTTGGCATTAATATAATTTATTCTGGCACAGTCGCAGCAGCAATCGAATCCGCGTTTCTTGGCGTTCCATCTATTGCGGTGAGTTTACATTTAGCAAATCGCCAAGCAACGTGCTACGACCGTGCAGCGGAAATCGCTCGAAGGGTTATCGATAAAGTATTAGAGAATGAACTTACTCCCCATGAAGTAATCAATATTAATGTACCTGTGTGCGAAACACCGGATAGGCCAATGCCGAAAATCAAAGCAGTAGATATGAACGCCGCTGGAGATCTTGGGTTCTACGATAAGCGTGTTGCTCCAGATGGAAGAACCTATTTCTGGGCAGCGGGGGATGGAATGGCTTTTGCACATACTGCCGAGGGGAGTGATGTCGAGGCACTAAAACAGGGGTTCGCAACCGTTACACCACTTGATTATGTGCTCACGCATAGCGAACGAATGCAGTTGTGGCGAGAGCGTGTTCAATCCTCAATTAATGAAACATAATATTTATTGTGATTCGAACGGTTTCGCTCTGTTGCAGCAGCTCGATATTTTCTCCAGAGGCTCTCCAACGATATAAACTGGCTTCAATAGTCTTGTCTATCGAATAACTTCCAGTGCTAACTAAAATTACAACATCCACGGGTTTGCCACTTTTATCGATGATGAGTTCCGCAGCTAAGTTCCCCGCGAAACTAGAAACAGTTTGATTTGCTGTAAAAGAAGGACGCCTTGGACGTAGTACAACTCCCTCACCAGCAAGCGGTTTTCCAGCTTTCCATTGATCGGGAGAAACATGAATGACGGAAGTTGCTTGAGAATATCTGTCAGAAGGGTTGGCTTTCGCACTTGGTTGTTCTGGTTCTGGGGTAGAAAGTTCCACTGGAGCAACTTCGACTTTCTCCTCATAAGGCACAGCGTCCCCAGTTGGGAAAGTTATCTCGAGTTCTTGGAATGCTTCAAGAGCTTGTTTTGCAAGTTCAGCAATCGGTGTAGTTAGATGTTCTAACTCCTCTAGCGTGATTACACCTTTTGATACTTCAGTACTGACGTACATTTCTGCTTGCTCTACTTTTGCAAAACGTGCTCGCTGTTCTACGTACTCTTCGTACCCAATCCAGGTGAGTGTAGACTCTTTTGAAGCATCGATTCCTAACTCGATTTCAAGTTCATCAATCGTAGGTGTTTCAAGATGCGTCGCCTTTGTCGTTGGTGAATGTCTTAATGAAGGCGTAAACGACACTATTGGCAAAACGACTGCGTGCAATCCCACAGAGCATGCTGCAGCGATTACGATGATGGTTGTGTCATTGCGCATCGTTTTGAATCTCTTTGGATGGTGCTCCGACTAAAAATATTTCGAGCCCAGCATTTCGAAGTTGATCCCATGTGCCAGTGAGAAGTGGCCCACGGTCAACGATGGCTTCGCCATCTTCAACAACAAGGTAGATAGCCGCTTTTGGCATTATTTCATGTTGTTCTTCGACTGCTTCAGCGACATTTTCTAACGGTACAATAACTTTGCCCACATAAATATTCCCGTCGACAGCAATGGTGACGGAAATTGTTTGCCGCGGTTCAGCAGCTGTGCCAGAAACATACGTCTCAAGTGGAACGGGTAATACTTCTGCGCGCACCATGAGCACCATGGCATAGATAAAAAAAGTTAACAATAAAAAAACAACATCAATAAGAGGCATCATTTCGATGCGAGTGTCGTGTTCTGTGCGACGGAGAGGTCGCATGGGATTATGAACCAATGAGTAGCAGAGCGGTTGTGGTGTCTTCAATGAACTCAAAGACTTGGTCAAGCCCAGTTGCAAGCATCGTTGACCAAATGCCATCAGAAATATTGCATATCACCATTCGCTTGTCTTGCAGTTCGAGTAATTTTTTTATCTCAATGAGTGCGCCAAGATTTGAAGAATTAAGTGTTGCCACATTTTGCAAATCAATGATGACATTGCAGTATGCATCCTCGTTTTCCCGAAGTCTGGTGAGCAGGCAATCGGTGTCTTCTGAAAAATCTGGCTCGTCGAGAAGCTCGAGAATAAGTATGTTGTCATCCCATTGATTTAAAGTCATGCGGGAGAGGATACCGTATCTTCGACGCCTTCGACTTTTGCAGCAGCAATAAGTCGGTCGCCGTCTTTGAGATTTACAACACGAACTCCCTTGGTATTTCGACCAATAGTTCGAATGTCGGTGGCAGCAATTCGTACAAGCATGCCATTAGCAGTGATAAACATCAAACTGTCATTGTCTCGGACGGCGCGTATGTCCGCCACAAGCCCGTTTCGGTCGCCAGTTTTAATGTCACGGCGCCCCTTGCCGCCTCTTGATTGTGCCCGAGTGGAGCCATCTTCGCTGTGCACGAGGTATTCAAGCATAGGCGTTCGTTTGCCGTAGCCGTTTTCGGTCATGGTCATAAGATCAGCATCGTCTTCTGCAAGAACACATCCAACCACTCTGTCGCCTTCAGCGAGTGAAATACCTTTTACGCCAGCCGCGGTTCGACCCATCAGCCGTGCATCTGTTTCAACAAATCGGATTGACATACCAGTTGCCGTACCAAGTAGCACGTGGCTTTCACCATCTGTCTTAATGACGTCAATGAGTGAGTCGCCCTCATTGAGCTTGATGGCATTGATGCCTGCACGATTCACATTTTTATATTCAGCAACAGCAGTACGTTTTACTCGACCAAGTGAAGTGGAGAAAACAAGATGGTCTTGGCATGTGTCAAAGTCTTTGATACTTCTGAATGTGACGATGTTCTCGCCCTCTTTTAATTTCAGGAGGTTTACTATAGCGCGACCTTTGCTTGTGCGAGTCGCTTCTGGGATTTGATAGACCTTCATTTTGAACACACGACCGGTGTCTGTAAAACAGAGTAAGTCATCGTGGGTCGAAGCAACAAAAATGTGTTCGATAAAGTCCCCATCTTTTGTCTCCCCACCTTTGATTCCTCGACCACCACGACCCTGCTCGCGAAACGTGTCAATTGGCAACCGCTTGACGTACCCTTGGTGTGAAATGGTGACACACACATCGTGTTCAGGAATGAGCGCGCCGTAATCGTAATCATCGTCTTCGCCATCGATAAATCCAGTGATTCGGTCAGTTGCAAATTTTTCTTTCAGGTCAATGCAATCTTCGCGAATGATGTCGAGGATCCGCTGCTCGTCTGAGAGGATTGTTTCGTATCCATCAATTTTTTCAAGTAACTCATCGTATTCGCCGGTGAGTTTTTCGATTTCAAGTCCGACTAGTTGGATGAGTCGCAATGCCCCGATAGCGTCGGCCTGCAGGCGTGAAAGCGAAACCCCGTCTTTTGCTTTTTCTATAAGTCGGTCTGCAATGAATTTCGAGTATTCGTGTTCTGCAGGAACGTGAAAATTCCTTGCCATTAACTTTTCAATTGCCTCGTCTCGAGTTCGACTTCCACGAATGAGCGCGATGACCTCATCGATATCACAAACTGCGTAAATCAAACCCTCAAGACGATGTGCCGCCTTTGATGCTTCTCGAAGCAGGTGCTCCGTTCGACGCCGGATGACAACTTGGCGATGTTCGACCCAGCAATCGATGAGCGCGCGGATACCGAGTGTTTGGGGTCGACCATTGACGAGCGCAATGTTAATGACGGACACAGTGGACTGCAACGGTGTGAATTTGTAGAGTTGTCGTTCAACAACGTCGGGGTCTGCGCCACGTTTTAAGTAGACAACAATTCTTGTTCGCCACTTTTTACCGGAAAAGTTTTTGATATCCGAAATATCTTCGATGCGACCAGTTTTTGCGCACTCAACCATTTTTTCAATCAAGTTGTTCTGTACGAGTTGGTATGGGATTTCATCGATCACAATTGCTTCGCGCTTGCCAATTGTTTCATGATGTACTCGACCCCGAACGCGCAGTTTGCCTCGTCCAGTTGCGTAGGCATCAGCGAGACCTTGCTTGCCAACAACGAGCCCACCTGTGGGGAAGTCTGGCCCAGGAACTATTGCAAGCAACTCAGAAAGGTCCATAGTTGGGTTGTCAATGGTTGCAATGATTGCATCGCAAATTTCACCAACGTTGTGTGGTGGCATTGAGCAAGACATACCAACAGCAATACCACTTGAGCCGTTCACTAACAAGTTTGGAAAACGTCCTGGAAGTACGGTTGGTTCTTGACGAGTCTCGTCGTAGTTTGGTTTAAAGTCGACCGTGTCTAACTTAATGTCGTCGAGCATCGCAACCGCTGCGTGTGTCATACGCGCTTCGGTATATCGCATCGCAGCAGGTGGATCACCA
>CAZURP010000147.1:0-3355 GCA_964623715.1 uncultured Isosphaeraceae bacterium
TCCTCAAAAGAAATATGGTTGTCTTGCCAACAAACATTTCCCTCCCAAGATCTGCCACCGCCATGAATTTCGTACGTCGTTGAATGACGCAGGCTCACGTCACCAAATGAAGGTCCACGATTTGCCATTACAGCGAAGTCAGAAGAACCTGAGTTTTTCCATTGAGAATTTTTTCGCGTACCTATAAGCGGAATTGAAGCATACGAAACATTACATCCATCTCCACCATCCCCCAAATCCACATTAAGCAATTCATCCCAATAAACATCATCCTCCACGCTGTGCGCATCAAAGTCATAATCTGTTAGTACATAGACATTGTGATTCGGCTCGTTGTCACTCACGAGCATGTCTGGAGCGTATAAATTTTCCATCACGGCAAGCGCATGCACATTGTCCGTTGTATTTACAACTTTATCTTCAGGACCACGCCCACGAATTTGTTGCCCGTTGAAATCGAGTCGGTTTACTAATCCTGGAGTAGGAAAACGTTCCTTGTGACTTGTCGACCATGTAATCCAGCCAGAGTGAATCGATCTAATACGCGTTGCGTCCTTTTGTAACATCGCTGCCTGCCGAGCCCGACCAAGAGCCGGCATCAAAATACTGAGAAGTAATGCGATAATAGACATCACAACGAGTAACTCAATAAGTGTGAATGCTTTTTTATCAGGAGATTGATATGCCATAGAACAACAATCATACTTTAAATACCAATAAAAACAATCAAAATGTCTTATTAATGTAGCGTTTGCTGATTATCGCTGTACAAATCGAGATAAAAATCGATAGTGGTACGGCCGTCGCTCTTTCGTTCTCGACCATGAAGAAAACCAAACGAGTCAAACAGTTTAATTGCGGGGGAGCGTTCGATTCGTACATCAAGAATCACCTTGAGGAATTGCTTGTCTTTGCAAAACTCAATCGCATGCAACATCAGTTTGGTGCCGATGCCATTACGGCGGAACGTGTCCCGAACACGGAGGCGACGAATCTCGGCTGAACTATCGCTCACGCGTTGCACACCAATCATGCCAACGATCCACTCTTCGTACTGTGCGACCCAGAAGCCACTGTCTTTGCACTCAAAGTAACCAGCCACGAGGTATTCGATGTCAGCACCTGTGTCATTTTCTCGGGTTTGTCCTTCGAGTCTGCTTTTTTCGAACAACTCTCTGAGCACGTCGATATCGCGATCCGTTGCAGCACGAATAGTCATTCCCTCCGCCGCAAACTGTGTTGGTTGGTTTCGTTCAGACATAGCGTTTCACTCCAACTCGTAAAACGTAAGCGCTCCGCTGTGCGTTTCGAGTACAGCAACAGTGTACACCGGTGCTCGATGAAGCGCGCCAGGGTTGATACAACGTGTATTATTCACCATTTCATCGCGTTTTTCATGCGTATGCCCATGCACAACAACGTTTATCGAATCGTCATCTATAAATGCTTGGTACTGAGAAAAATCGTCTCCATGCAAAAAACCGAAGCGCATTCCATCAATATCCACAATACCAGCAGGATGATGTACATCTAATCCAATCGATTTTGCATAGTCGTCTAAACGACTCACAAAATCACAATTGCCAAAGACCAGACTAACATTGTTGCCCGCAAGTTCATCGAGCACTTCATGTGTCTCTATGTCTCCCATGTGTAAAATGCGTTCACATTTCTTTGCACGCAACAAAAGCATTGCGTCCCTTGTTCTTTGCCATTCTCCGTGGGAATCTGAAACCAAACCAATCAACGCCATGAAGTTCCAGGCTTCGCAAATTGCACCACCCATTCCTTGTATTCTTGTTCCATCTGGCTTGGGCTATCAGTGAACGCATAAAGCCAGCCGCCTCGTGGAGTGTGAAGCGTTCCAGCAAGGGCAGCGTTCAACACGCTGCGTAGAGCAGGGACATACCGACCGTTATCAAATTCGATGATAAAACAAGTGACCGCCCAGAGCTGTGCGTAGTAACCAAGAAGGGTACTTCGACCATTTGAAAGGAGCGTGGCAGGATCTGATGCAATCAAACTTGCCAAGGAGTCAAGCCGGTCAGCTGCAACGATTTTTCGCAAGGTGGTTAGACGGTCCCAATTGCTTGCTGGCATGAATCTCGTTTTGCCCGAACGGATGCGGAACCCTTCCATCCACGTGCCAATGCCCTCATCGAGCCATGTTGGTAGGCAGTTTTTGAAGACCGCTTCAGCGTACTGGTGCCACCCCTCATGCGCTGCTATTCGTAGCGTAACTCTCGAACGACCGCGGGAATCAAGGTGGTACAGAACGCCAGTACCGTCGACGGTTAACCCGCCCCGACCCAATGAAAACCACTCTTTCGCATCGCTACCAATCATGTCAACAAGTTTGCGTTGCCACTGCGATTCGTTTTCAAACAAGAACACGTCAATTTTATTCTGTGGATACGGGAGTTCACCAAACACTGTCGTGTAGTGGTCCAGTAAATCCGCGTAAAAACTTGGAAGCGAATCTGTTATTCTCGAAATCTTGATTGTCGAGCGTATATCCCAATACGGGGTAACAAATTCGACACCATCATTCCCATGAAAGTCCCAAGGTTTTCTTGTCACTTCTGGAAGCGAGACAACCGCTGGGCTCTGCGCAAGAGGTGAATCTTGTTTTACACACGACGTGCAAAAGAGTGTAAGCAAAAGTAGCGTTCGAACGATCATCCTGCGAGCGCTTCCCGCGCAGTTGCCAGTTCTGCTTCGCACTGCGCAAGCATGTCGCGCGTTTCTTGCACAACATGGTCAGGCGCGTTGCTGACATACGATTCATTTGAAAGCCGTCCTGTAAACCCTGCTATTTTCTTTTCAAGAGATGCTATTTCTTCCGCGAGCCGAGTATTGTTGTCTTGCATTTGGGCTTCATCAAACATATTCGCTAGTAGAATTGTTTCGCCATCAACGAACGCGGCAAATCCCTCACTTGCGTCATCCATTTTTACGATGTCCTCTAAGCCAGCAAGCGCCTTTAACACAACTGCATGCTCGGTTGCGAGTGCATACAGTTTTTCTGGGGCGCAGAGTGTAATCTTTCTCTTCGGTTTCACTTGCTGGGACGATCTCGCACCGCGAATTGCTGTAACGAGAACGCGGACCTGCTCGAAGGAACAAACGACTTCAGCATCAAAAGTTACCTCAGAAAGTTCTGGCCATGAAGAGGTGGAGGCAAGTGGTGAAGTTATAAGCTCAATGCCTCGTACAGTGCCTGCTGGAAGCGCATGAATATGCGGCCAAATTGCCTCGGTCACAAATGGGCAAATAGGGTGTAGTAGTCTGCTGAGCACATCAACGACAACAAGCAACACGCGTTGTTGCGCGGGGCTCTCTTTGACTGTGGGCT
>CAZURP010000147.1:3365-4601 GCA_964623715.1 uncultured Isosphaeraceae bacterium
AAGCAAATCGTAGATTGCTTCAACGTCATTGCTGAAATGGTATTCCTCCAGAGCGAGATTCATCTTTTTTGTCGCCTCTGCGACGCGCGACAGCATCCAAACATCCACCGGTTGCAATTCTTCAATCGTAACTGATTCAGCAGGGCTTGTAATGTTCATCATTGCAAACCGCATTGCGTTCCAATATTTGTTCGCAAAATTCCGCCCAACATCAAATCTTGATGAAGCGTTAATCGCAAGTGGAGTTTCTTCGCAGTCCCCGACTTCGCCAATAAGTATGCCGTATAAAGTTGAAATTTTGTTTGCTTCATTTTCTGGAGATGATTGCAATGGCGCCATGACTTTATGGCCAGTCTTCGATTTAACATAGGTCGGCGTAAAAATTGTATTGGAGTATGGACAAATCAAATCAACAGCAAGCCGGACGTCTTGCGAGCCAGTTGCGAGTTGCACCATCGTGTATCGCATCGCGTCAGCGCCATGCGTTGAAATAATATCTCGAGGGTCCACGCCATTTCCGAGTGACTTGCTCATTCGTTGGCCGAACCCATCTTGAATCATTGGATTGATATACACATTTGTAAACGGAAGCACTCCGCCTCGGAAGTACCTGTTAAACATCACCATTCTGCTTACCCAAAGCGTAATAATGTCTCGTCCTGTACAAAGCACGCTCGACGGATTGAACTTTTCAAGTAGACCTTCTGTCTCTGGAAACGCTGTTGGATTTGGCCAGCCCATTGTTGAGATAGGCCATAGAGCCGAACTAAACCACGTGTCGAGCACGTCTTCATCGCGAACGAAACCGTCAGCCTCAACTGCTTGCTCAATTGCTTCGTTACCTCCAGAAATACAAAGGTAGACATTTGTCACACCCTCGCCCTCGTGAAACTCTTGGGTTGCAACGACCGCGTCGTTCCCCTCGTGTGGCCATGCAATTGTCGCATCTTTTGCAAATGCCTTCGACCACACAGGAATTTGATGTCCCCACCACAGTTGCCTTGAAATGCACCAATCGCGTAAGTTTTCATGCCACGCTTGGTACGAATGCGCGTAGCGTTCTGGGAAAAATTGCATCCCACCATCGCCAACACGGACGCCTGTTTCTCGAACAGGTGCTTCGCCGTTGTATTGTTCTTTCGAAAGTGCCCGAAGTGCTTCATTGCACAACCGGTCATCTGTCACACGAACGTACCATTGATCAGACAGGTATGGTTCAATCGGTACGTGACTTCG
>CAZURP010000148.1:0-2694 GCA_964623715.1 uncultured Isosphaeraceae bacterium
GGAACCTTTACAAACTTCGCGCATACACCAACAATCGTTGCGAAAGCTAGAAGGGAGATAAATGTAGTGAGTGTTGTCGAAACAACCCCGTGGTGCTCTGCTGTTGCAAGAATCATACTGATTGGTGCTCCGGTTGTAAGAGCGCCGCTACAACCCGCTCTGGTCTTGTTGAGTTGGCAATTGCCGAACTGACGGCTATGCCCTTACATCCTTCAGCATAAAGGTTTTGTACGTTTTGAGGGGTTATTCCACCTATTGCTAAGTGGTTGTAGGCGAACGAGTTTTTTAGCAAACCAAAAGAAGCTATTAGCACTTCTGGTTTTGTTGAGGATGGGTACGCTGCGCCAACACCAACATAGTCGGCGCCTGACTGTATTGCCGGAAGCAAATCCTCAAGTTCGTGCACTGTTGTGCCAATAATATACTCTGAACCGCATATTTTTCGCGCGCGTTCTAACGACATATCTGATTTGCCAAGATGAACTCCGTCTGCGTTTGTTGCAAGCATGACATCAACTCGGTCGTTCACAATAACTTGGGCGTTGTATCTTTTTGCTATTGACTGAATCAAGAACACGTACTCGATCAGACGCGCCGTACTCATTTCTTTTTCTCGAATTTGAATACAATCGACTCCAGCAACAAGGGATTGCTCGAGCGTTTCGAACCAAGGCAAAACACATTGGTCCATCGTCATAACAAAACACAGTTTCCATTGATGTTTGTGTGTTGCGCCGAGCAGATTGACCACTTCGTCGGCAAGGTCATACATCGAATATCGGATGGATTCGACGGTGTTTTTTATAGACTCTAACTTTAAAAACTCTTCAACAACCCGAAGTGCTTCGGCGCACCTATTGCCCGCGGCGAGTGCAACGTCGTGCATCGAATCTCGTGTACCCTCCGCCTTTGTGGACACCGTGGTGCCAATGTCTGCTTTTACATCCCGAGAAGTGATTTCGGGGGTTTGCGTGCGGAGCTCGTGTCTGCATTTTTTTATTGCCGAGCATAGTTTTTTGTTCTCAAGTGTGAAGCGGGCAATGTCCTCAAGAACACGCATACCTTCTGCGGCACGATTTATATTTGCATCAAGTATTCGGTGCACAGCTGACATAGTGTTCATGGTAGGGTGTAACACATGTTTATGTCTATACAAATACGTAGTGCGCGTTCAAAGACCCATGTTCTTGGCATTTGGCAAGAGACGAAGCGGGTTCCTTCGGCACTTTCATCATGGAATAAAGAATGCAACGAAGCATTTTCTGGACACAATTTCTCTGGCAAACGCGGGGAAACAAGCCGGGTTGGGTCGGTGTTATTCATTGGGTTGGGTAAAAAAGGGTCGCTAGAACATAGTGATATACGCGACCTTGGTGGCTCTATCGTTCGCGCCCTTGAAAATGGCTCACTTTGCTCCGCTTGTCTTAATCTCGATCTTACTATTCCAAACGGCGTGGTAAAAAAAGAAGAGCTAGGGCAACTCGTTGCTGAGGGAATGACGATTGCAAACTGGCGAGTTGACCAGTTTGATGGCTCGGCGACAAAGCGAACAAAAAAACTCGCTGGGCTCAGTCTCACCAGTGAATCAAAAGAGGTTGTGGCCGGACTTAAGCGGGGTGTGATTCTTGGAAACGCTGTAAACGACGCTCGCAGGGTAGCTGCAACACCACCAAACATTTGCAATCCACCGTGGATGGCGAAAGAGGCGAAGAAAATTGCAAAAAAATGTGGACTCAAGTGTAAGGTTGTTTCTTATGCGCAAGCAAAAGAACTTGGTCTTAACGGCATTGTGAATGTTGGCATGGGGTCAGACGAAAAGCCGTGCATGATTATCCTAGAACACGCTGGTAGGGGATCGAAGAAATCTGGTGAGCACCTCTGCCTGGTTGGAAAAACCATTACCTACGACACGGGCGGGTATTCGCTCAAAATCAGCAACGGGATGAAGGGAATGAAATACGACAAAAATGGAGGAATGGGTGTACTTGGCGCTATGGAGGCCATTGCAAACCTGAACATCCCAACGAGAGTGACTGCCATTCTTCCCTGCGCAGAAAATATGGTTTCAAGCAACGCATACCGGCCAGATGACATCATTAAAATGTTTAATGGTGTGACTGTTGAAGTAACAAACACTGACGCCGAAGGGCGCCTTGTTCTTGCGGATGGTTTGGCCTGGGCTTGCAAAAAAATTAAGCCAACAAAAATAGTTGATATGGCGACACTCACGGGTGGTGTTGTTGTGGCGCTTGGTTCGTTCTGCGCCGGGTTGTGGTGCAATGATCCTAAGTTGAAAAAACAAATTGAAAGTGCTGCAAAAGAAACTGGTGAGCGCCTCTGGGAGCTTCCACTCTGGGAGGACCACCGCAATTATATGCGGGCAAAACATGCTGATTTACACAACTCAGCACCCGCGCGAGGTGCGCACCCAATTCAGGGCGCTGCATTCTTAAGTTTCTTTGTTGATGAAGATATTCCATGGGCACACATAGATATTGCTGGCGTTAGTAGTGTTGAGCGTGACCGTGGTTTGTATTGCACCGGACCTACCGGCTGGGGCGTTCGACTTCTCACGAAGCTTGCAGAGTCCATGTAATTTACCTTGAGCAAAAAACAATCCCGCGGGTCCGGTTTTTTAAAAAAAGCCCCGCGGGGGTTTTTTTAACCAAGTGGGGGGCGCCGGGTGTGGGGGGG
>CAZURP010000148.1:2704-4486 GCA_964623715.1 uncultured Isosphaeraceae bacterium
CCGACGTCTCCCGACGCTGGCAGTGTCCAGTAAATTTACCTGGCCCAAAAACAACCCCCGCGGGGCGTTTTTCTCAAAAAACGACCCGCGGGATTGTTTTAACGCATGAGGGCGACGCGGCGTTGGTGGCGGCCACCTTCAAAATCGGTGGAAAGCCAGGTATTGAGGATGACGTTGTAGTCGCTGTCCAATGGGCCATTAGCAGCCATACAAAGTACGTTTGCGTCGTTGTGGCGGCGACTCATTTCTGCAGCAATTGGCTCGTGCACAAGCGCGGCTCGGATGCCATCGGTTTTATTTGCCGCCATCGACATGCCAATCCCTGAACCACAAATCAACACGCCGCAAACAGCGTCGCCAGATGTGATTTCGTTTGTAACTGCGTCCGCAATACAAGGATAATCAACTGAATCTTCGCCGGCGCCGTAGTGTTTGTGCACCGTCCAACCAAGCGGCTCAAGGTACCGCGCGAGTCCGTCAACAATTTCGCGCGCTCTGTGGTCTGAACCAATTGCAATGGTGCCAGTTTGAAAAGTCATGTGTTTTCCTTCGCTGTGAGTGCTTGAAGTTTTGTTGCTATGAGTGCTTCCATTTGCGTTGCCAGTGCATCGTACACCGGTTGTCCTTGGCCAATTGGGTCAAGAATGTCGCCCTTTGGGTTGAGGAGTTCTGCGTCATCGGTGAATTGCTTCGCCGCAAGAAGATGACTCTGCGACATACAGAAGACTATTTTCGCTGAAGAGGCCATTTTTTGTGTTAGTTGTGTGCTCGTGCCATCGAAGGAAACACCTCGTCGAGACAATGCCTCAATCGTTTCATCGCTTGTGGGACTCCCCTCATAGGCGAACACACCCGCTGAAACAGCAAGCCAGTCCCCAAATCCATTGTCATCGAACCATTTTTGGGCGAGTCCCTCTGCCATGGGGCTGCGGCAAGTGTTGCCGGTACAAACAAAAAGTATGGTAGAAATAGACATCACTTGCAATAGTAGCCACTATCGTATTGAATACGCATACATTGCACATGATTGATTGGATTAGAATTTGGATTTTTTAGCTGAACAAGAAACACACGACCTTTTTAATGACCTTGGGATAACCGAAACCCAAGCTGGAGACGATTGTGTTTTCTTGGTTATGGGTGATTCCCACGCAACCTCGAAGCATTGTTTAGACAACGAGAGTTGTTTGCCGTGCGGTAGTGATGAACAAACGCAATGTTTTACCGTTACTCCAGAAAACATGACCGAGTCTGTCGTGAACGCCATACATAAAATTCACGAGGGGAACACACTCTTGCTTCCTGTTGGCAAGTGGCGGTCAGTGTTTGATGCTGTCGCGTTTAGCATGGCTTGCAATGAACCCTGGCAGGAGTTTGATGCTTCAGCAACTATTAAACTGAACACGAGAGACCCTTTGTTGTTTGAGGCGGGAGACAAGCACACCCTTGTTGGTCTTGTAACGTCACTCATGAATGATGGTGAAACACCTGAGCAGGGAGTATTCCTCCTGCCGGTTGGTGCGCCGCTGCTTGTGCATATTCAACCGGGTGGACCTGTGAAATTCTGGTTTGGAAATAACGTGTTAGCCGATGAAGTAAAGGAGGCGTACGCTAGCTAATGTATTGCGTGCGCCCGCTTCTATGGCACAAAAAAAACTCAGCACACTCTTGAAATCAGAAAAGGTTTCGGTTGAAAAGGTTAGTCAGGCGCGCGCCGAAAGCAACTGGAACGCGCTCGCAACAGAATTGCAGTTTTTATGTGACATTCGTGCCGGTATTGCT
>CAZURP010000149.1:0-4448 GCA_964623715.1 uncultured Isosphaeraceae bacterium
ACGTTCTAATTGCGAGAGGACTTCATTTGCATTGGTTAATGCACCCGAAGCAAACACGATGTGGTTCTCTGGCACGGTAATGGAAACTTGGTAGTCACCAAAATTGGTGTAGAACTCACCGCGCCCAATGTACGGCAACGTGTTCCAACCATAAACATCGTCATAGACGCAGGGAGTCGGGAACCACTGAGCGAGTTCCCAAACAGGCCCAGCTTTATACGAATCATCAAAACCCATTCGTAACCCTGACTTGATTGGCATCGAAAAGGACCAATCAATCTCAATCTCGACTTGTTCGTTTGTCTTGATCGGCTTGGGAAGCAACACTTTCGCGACTGTCCCATACGCATGCCACACCACTGGCGCATCACCAATTTCCAGTCGCGAAATTTCGATACCTTTGTATGCTTCTTCGCCAGTCTCTCGTCCCTCGCGCGAACGGATGCTGTCAGCACGGTGCACATTCTGTTCGAGTTGCAACCAAACATACGTCAGCGTGTCAGGCGAGTTATTGTAGTAGGTGATTGACTCAGAACCAAACAAAGTATTGGAATCAACATCGAGACGTACGTCAATCACGTGGTCTGCTTGTTGTTGCCAATAATCAACGCCAGGCACTCCACTTGCCGTACGAATAGTATTTGGGGTTGGAAGCGAAAGATCATTGAAAACCGTTCCGGAATGCAAATACGAAGGGGCCACTTTTGTTTTCTTCGCACAACTACAACAAAGAAGTAGAATTAGAAGAACAAGCCTCATTCAAGAGATTCCAACACCGCATATTCAATACCAACTTCCTCGAACATTGCGATTGACTTGTCAATAGATGCATTCCAGTGTGCGTCACCTTTAGCGACAGAGCGTGTCACCACTCTTGCGATGCCCGCTTGCACAATCGAAAGCGTGCAATGAATACAGGGGCTAAAAGAGGAATACATAGTCGCGCCGACAGGAGAGATCCCGTTTCTTGCGCATTGAATAATGGCGTTCATTTCAGCATGCACAATAAGATCGTATTTTGCTGGACGCTCAAGCCGTTCTGGGTGATCTTCAACACCGCGAGGTAGCCCGTTGTATCCCGTGGCAATAACTTGCCGCATAGGAGAGACTATGACCGCCCCAACGCCCCTCGATGGATCCTTGCTCCATGTTGCAATAGAGTTCGCGAGTTCTAAAAAACGTGCATCCCACTTCACACTCATGGTTACTTCTTTGGAACGACGCCTGCGATTCGGAATTTCAAAACTTCCTCGCCAGGCACATCCGTTTGCACCATCACCTCCGCGTTCAGCGGCCCTTGATGAGAGGGCGGCAATGTTCCTGAAACGATGACATCGTAGGACCCGTCGATATTTGGTACTGCAGTTGCATTAATACCCGTTACGGTTGGCTGAAGGACAGCGGTGTTCAACACTTTAAAAGGCACGCCATCTTCCCTTCGAATTGTAATTTTTCTGTGGTATTGACCACCTTGCTGCAGTGAACCCAAACTGATGATGTGCTTATCTGCAACAATTTTTCCAAACGTTTTCCCATTAGCAAAAACAGTAAACTCATGGTTAACGGTTTCGCCTGCTGGCGTTTGACCTGTTCCTGCAATACGGAGTTGGCTATGAAACGCACCCCAAGGCATGTTCGGGTTCACAGTAATTCGAATTCTCCTAGGAGATCCTTCTGCAACGTCTATTTCTTCAGCAGAGATGTAAGAACCGTGTTTTCCAGTTCCGGTCATTGAAGTAATAGTAAAATTAGGATCGACTGGAAAAAAATCAAACTCGACTGAATGTGGCTCGCCGAGCGTCATTTCATTTAGATTCAGAAATTTATTTTTCACTTCAACGAAGGTTCGGACAATAGAGCGAATCCAAAACGCCTTCTCTGGATTTTTCGCTGAGTTAGAAAAGATAGTCACTTTTTTATCTTGTTTGTTTTCTTTCCCTTTTGGATCGAAAGTCACTGTAATGGTTCCACTCTCACCAGGTTGCAGAATCGTTTTATCTGCAACAGGCGTCGTGCAACCACAGCCAGCCTGTAAGCGGCTTAACACAAGTGTTTTTGAACCCGTGTTTGTGAAAGGAAAGGTCGTTGTCACAGGTTCAAAATCCCAAATAGTCCCGAAGTCTCGCTCGTCCCATTCAAGGCTGATGTCCGCCCCTCTTGCTGGCTGTTCGGCCTGCTTAGGGCTCGGTGACGGTGCTTCCTTCGTGGTCGCAGGGATTGCCTGGTCAACAACTGCAACTTGTTCGGGCTGTTTCTCTTCGCAAGCGCAAACAAACAAACAAAGAAGACACAATAGTGTGAGTATGTTTTTCATGAAGTCAATTGTACCATACGCATCAAATACTAAAGGAGTCCCATTCATGAAACGACTATTCATTCTTCCACTCTGCTCACTCGCCGCACTGACTTTCATCTCGCCTGCTGTACAAAACGACGAAGTTCCTGCAGAGACGCTCGCGCGAATGGAACAGTTAGGCGAAACGTATGCAACTCCTACGCAGAATCATACCTTCCTCGAACAGTTTTCTGGCAATTGGAATACCTCTTCTTCGGTCATGGGCATGGCGCCAACGGCTGGAAATGCCTTTTACAAGATGATCCTCGGCGGCAGGTATCTTGATGGAATGCACAGCGGAACATTTGTTGGCGTTCCATATAAAGGACGCCTCACGCTCGGATACGACAATTACAAACACAAATTTGTCGCTTCGTTTATTGACGATTTAGGCACAGCCATTCGCTCAGCTGAAGGCACACTGAACAGAGCAGGGGACACGCTTTCACTCTGGGGAACGATGGATGAATGGATGACAGACGAACATGACAAAGCAGTCATGTACCGATACATCGTTACCGATGCGAATCATTTTACCTTTGAAGTGCACGACCTTTCTTTGGGCGAAGCTTCCCTCGTGATCACCGTCCGCTACACGAAGCAGTAAAACCAAAGCATAAAAAAGGGCGCCTATCGCTAGGCGCCCTTTCCTTTTACTGATTCAAAAATCAATCAACCGTCAAACGGTATGCAGAGTCTCCAGCACCTTCTTGGAAAGGACCAAATCCAAAACCACCGTTTGGATTTGCTTGCCAGTACACGCCATCGCCAGTTGCACCACCGGTGTAATCAGAGATGCCTGTTTGACCGTTCACTCCAAAGTCATTCCAAGGAATAACTGCAAAGTAATACTCACCAGCAGGTAGTGTAATATCAACGTCGAAACTAACTAAATCGCCTGCGCCTGTCCATGCAGGAAGATTTGGAGTCACGATATCGATTGAATACACATCACCAACAAGATCAGCGCCAGCTGCAGCAGGACTGCTATACACACTGATGGTGTAATTTGTGATTGGAGTGATATCTACGTACCCATTCCAACCAGCAATAACTGCTTCAATTGCAGAAACGTGCGAGGTTGCGTCAAAGGAGAAATTGTCCAAAGTCGCAATGTTGTATGCAGCGTTTGCATCTTCAAAGATTTGGCTCGCTGTGGTGTTTCCGCCAATGTCAGAACCATTTGCCGCACCGATTTGGTCGTACGCGCTTGGTGTACAGTCCATGCCAGCACACACTGTACCGATTCCAGCGAACGTTCCGCCAAAGGCAATGCAATCTGCTTCAAGGAAATCCTCAACGCAATCTGTTTCTGACATGCAACAAGCACCAATGACTGGTTGGCAGTCATACACATCGGTGCACGTTGCGCCGAATGTCCATGTGCCACCAAGTGCATCGCAATCTTCTAACGTATTTTGCCCAGCACACGTCGTACCGACACAACAGACGCCCATAGCAGCGTCGCCAGCGACAAGCTTCATCCAGTAGTTTGCACCGTTTGCGCAAGACCAGTCAACGTTCCAGTCTGAAGGCCCGACCCAGAACGCATAATTGCCAGGAGCGAAAGCTGCATAATCATGCGTAACAACTGAGCCAGGCTCAACTGTTACGTACTCAACAAACACTGAGGCATCAAGGTCAACGATACCAAACAAGAGCGTTCCTGTTTCTGCTTCACATGTGATGCTGAAGCTACCACCATTGCTCAAGCCGTCACAGGAGAACCAATCGGTGTCTCGCAGTGTGGCACCAAAAGTACCATCGCCATTGTCAACGTTTGGATCAAAGTACACTGAAGCTTCGCCGCACATTGGGACTGCTAACGTCAACGTGTCCATTGCACCATTGCCGTTTAAGCCGGCGTTGCAATCATTCGCGCTGTCGTCGCCATCGACCCAACAAGCGTCGCAGTTCGTGTCAGCACCATCTGGGCAGCCTGTGTACGCCATGCCACAAGTGATATCCTCGCAAGCGGTGTTATCACCTTGGTATGCACCACCTGCATCAGCGCAGTTAACATCTGTTTCGATAGTGCAAGTGCCGTCGCCAAAGCAACAGCCACCATCGATGATGCATTCGCCGCCGAATGCGCCCATCATTGCGAGAAGGT
>CAZURP010000150.1:0-4444 GCA_964623715.1 uncultured Isosphaeraceae bacterium
GTGCGGCATTTGTATTCGCGCCTTCTGTGCCGAGGGTCTTAAAAGCTCCAACCATGCCCAGTACAGTCCCGAGTAATCCAAGTAGTGGTGCAATTGTGCCAATGAGACCAATTGCATCAGTCGAACGAAACAATCGAGAGGTTTGTTCTTCTCCTGCTTCTTCGAGAGAACTCTTTAACTCGAAAGGACCAAATGCTGATCGTTGGTATCGCAACAACCCCGTCGCTAGAATTCGAGTGAGATAGGTGTCATTCATCGGCTCAACACAATATTCCAAGGCTTCTTGTGTTTGCCCATTTGCTAACAGTGTTTCAAGTGTCGCGAGTTGGGTTTCGGGTAACAATGCTGTTCGTCGAATTTGCACAAAGTGCATTACAGCAAGACTGAGCGCAATGAGACTCAGACCCAATATGATGTATCCCACCGTTCCACCTTTTTCAATTGTGGACCACCACGATTCAGTCGTGATTTCGCTCTGGGCGAGGATGTTTGAAAGCAGTAATGTGTTCATTCGCGTGCGTTCCTTATATTTATTGTTCCCTCTCCTAACAAGGGATGTGTTGGAAAGTTTCGTTGTAGTTGTCTAAACATTTTTTCTGAAATTGCTACTTTGCCATCAATGGCAAATTCTTCTGAAAGAATATAGAGAGATGCGCCAGCTAGCCAGGGCTGTGCACTTTTAGGTAAAGAAGCAACACGTGCAAGGGCAAGTAGTCCCATGTTTCTCGCTTTGGGGTCGTCCTTTTGTTGAAGATATCCCAAAGCTAAAAAATACTGCGCCCACGCTTGCTTCCACTGAGGGTAGGAATTCATTTCACTTACGAGTATGCCGACAGCGTCAGGATCTGCAATTGATGCGTGAAGCAACGTTTCTAAAAAATCCTTACCTGTCTTACCAGAAGGTGTCTCAGGTAATGTTAGTGCTCGAGTATCCGCTTCGAGCATGAAAACTGGAGGCATTTGTGGACAGAGCAACGTAGTGGCGTCTAACACTTTTGTAAGGTTCGGGTACGAAGAGTCAAAACCCTCCGCTCTGTGTTTTGCAGTGCGCATCCAAGGATCAAATGCTTCCGCCAAATCACCGCGGGCAATAGCGCACCGAAGTGCGCCTTCTGAGATTAAACGAGCATCTTCAGAAGTAGAATTATCGTACTGCTTGAAAAAACGTGCAAAAGTTGGATTCGCAAGAAAGACATCACCACGGAGCAAGCGCATTCTTGCGCGCCAAATTTCATCACCCACGGACAGGAGTATTTCAAGAGATGGTTTTGCTTCTGTGGTCAAAAAACTCTTGATTCGACTCAAAGGTATAACCTTGGAACCAAGCGATGCGTCCTTCGTTTCAATTCGAAAACCATCTAAGTCTCCACTAAGTATTGTTCCTTCAATAGTGGTCGTTCCATCCCGCAATACAATTTCATCAGCGGTAACAATTCCTAAAGAAAAGAGCAATGGCGTGAGCACAAGAATGAAGTACTTCATGGAACACTGCCTTCTTTAACAAATCTGTATTCTCCACCGGTCGCACTGGCAATCTCTTGAAGAAGTGTTTGACTTGAAGCATCACCAAATGCGATAGTATGCACAACGACAGCTTTATTGTTTGGCATGAGCGATTGCAACATTTCTAAAGAAAAGTTATTGATTTGCCCGTCCGTTAAAAAGAAGATGACATCAGGCGGAGGTGAAAGTTCAAATGCCTGCTTGAATGCAGGCATCGGTACAGTGCCGCCAGTCGGTGAAAAAGATCTTATTTCTTTGGCGATTCGATTGATAGTTCCGCGCCTTGCAGTGTTCCACCCTTTTTGCATGGAGGGGCTTGTGATGCCAGTACTATAAAAGAGCACATAAAATTTCACAAAATCAGGCAACTTTTTCAAGGATGCAATGAGCTCTGCTTTTGCATCTTCAAGTCTATTGCCTCTGTCCATAGAACCAGAACGATCAACGATGTAACAAAACCGAGAGCCTGAAGAAGAAATACCAAAAAACGAAGTACCGCCACCACCCGAACCACCCATCCCAATTCCCATTCCCGTTGAACCTGATCCTGTTAATGAAGTGGCGCGTGCGTCGGATGAGGGGATTAACGAAGTGGAAGAGGAATCCGCGGCAAGGGTTGCTTGCGTTGTTTCAATAAGTTGTTCGCTTGCTTCCGTCTGGCTAGATTCAGACTGTGTAATCTTCTCTCCTTCTGGCAGCGAACTGAACGCTTGCTCATCGAGGATTGCAAATTCGATTGTCGTAACGACTGCCTCTTGAGAACCACTCCCACCGTCAGAAGACACAGAATAGGAAAAAAGAAAAATAATAAGGTGCACGAGGACTGAAAAAAGCAAACCAATAAAGATCAACGAGTACGCCCTGCGCTTCCACCGAGCCCTCTCTTCAATACGAAACTGCGTAATGGGAGCCATTGACGCAGGATCTCCTGCATAGTGCCCAGTGGGTTGGCAAGTCGAATTATCGTTAGAATGCTGTTCCATGTGAAGATAATGCAAGGTAATGCATTGTTTCCTTCACCATCATACGATATGGGGCTTGACTGAACCCCTACTTATAAGGTCAAATGCCAAAAATAGGAAACTACGCATGACAGCAAAAACCCCACATTACAAACGAGCCATCTTAAAAATCAGCGGTGAAAGCTTTTCAACCCCTGGTGTACTGGGAATAAATCCAGATGAACTCAATACAATCGCTCGTCAGATTGCCGATGCGGCAAAATTAGGCACTGAGCTGGCCGTTGTCGTTGGGGGCGGAAACATGATACGCGGGGCAGAACTAGCTTCAAGGGTAGGCATTGCACAAGCAACTGCAGATTACATGGGAATGCTTGGTACAGTAATCAATGCACTTGCATTAAAAGAAGCCGTTGAGCAACAGGGGCACCCTGCACGTGTCATGTCCGCGCTTGACATCGAGTCTGTCGCAGAACCGTTTATTCGAGCTCGAGCGCTACGCCACTTTGACAAGGGAAGAGTTCTTATTCTTGCGGCTGGAACAGGCAATCCTTTTTTTACGACTGACACGTGCGCTTCACTTCGAGCAATCGAGCTTGGTGCTGACATTCTTCTCAAGGCAACGAAAGTAGACGGAGTTTACTCAAGCGATCCAGTGAAGGACAAGGACGCTGAACTTTTTAAAACACTAACATTTTCTCAAACAATCCAAAGCCAACTAGGTGTTATGGATATGACAGCATTGTCAATGTGCATGGAACATGATTTACCAGTTGTCGTTTTCAATTTCAAGAAAGATGGCAACATCTGTAAAGTCGTTGGGGGGGAGCCAATTGGCACAATGGTCAGTAATCCAATTAAAGACAAAGTCGCAAACGTATAGACAATTCGAAAGAACCCCGAAAGCACCCAATGAGTATTAAAGAAGAAACAAAAAAATGCAAATCAAAGATGGACAAAACTGTTGAGTATTACAACAAAGAACTCAAAGGCGTACGGACTGGACGCGCCTCAACTGCACTTGTTGAGTACGTAAAAGTTGACTACTACGGATCACAAACTGACTTAAAAGATATAGCATCAATTTCTGTTAGCGAAGCAACCCAACTCGTCGTAAAGCCATATGACCCTGCTTCAAAAAGCGAAATTATAAGAGCTTTAGAGAGTTCAGACTTAGGATTAAATCCACAAGCTGACTCGGATTTGATACGTATAAATGTTCCTGCTCCGTCCGCAGAACGAAGGCAGCAACTTGTCAACCAAGTGAAAAAAATGGCCGAAGAAAGTCGCATTACAATTCGGAACGAACGCAGAGATGCCATAAAGAAAATCGACGCTCTCGTGAAGGATAAATCCAATGGGGTTTCAGAAGACGATGGCAAGCACGGCAAAGAGGACATTGAATCTTGCACCAAAAAACACATTTCTAACATTGACACTATGTGCGAAACAAAGTCGAAAGAAATTCAAACGATCTAGCGGCTCACGCCTAGTGCAACTACATTTAAAATTGCTTGCGTAAACGAGCGGAGGGTATATCAAGTTGTTGGCGATATTTGACAACGGTACGACGAGCAATTTCAATCCCCTGCTCTTGAAGTGCTTTGGCAAGCGCCTCATCGCTGAGCGGTTTCGATTTATCCTCTGCATCGACAATCTCTTTTAATCTGGTTTTCACAGCTTCCCAGCTCATCTCACCATCACGATTGGACGCTGTCCCACCAGAAAAGAAACGACGCAATGGGAAAATTCCTCGAGGAGTTTGCACCCATTTGTCAGCAACTGCCCTTGACACAGTTGCGACATGAATTCCGAGCATGTCGGCCACCTCTACCATCGGTAGCGGCCGAAGATACTCTCTTCCGCGGTCGAAGGAGTCTCGCTGCCGATCCGCCACAACCTCCACCACCCGAAGCAGCGTGTTGTGACGCTGCCCGACGGCCTCGATGATCCACCTCGCAGAATTGATATTGCGGCGAATG
>CAZURP010000151.1:0-4424 GCA_964623715.1 uncultured Isosphaeraceae bacterium
GAAAAGTTTGCTCACGCTTGCCGATTACGACGACCCCTATTTGACAATGGCGCCAAAGTACGAAGCCTCAGTGCTTGAAGTGTTTGCTGACCTTGTGGAAACCGGGCTTGTCTATCGGCAACTCAAACCCGTGCACTGGTCAATTGCAAATGAAACTGCGCTCGCTGAAGCAGAGTTAGAGTACGAAGATCGCGAAGACCCTTCGATTTTTGTGTATTTCGATGCAACGGATAAAGACGCAGTCGCTAGTGCTTTTAGTGTTTCACTTGATGCAACGCCTTCGTTCTTGATTTGGACAACAACGCCGTGGACGCTAGTTGCCAACATGGCGATCACAGTATCGCCACGTTTTGAATATTCGCTTGTTCGCCTTGGCGACCACGTGACGATTATTGCCAGTGAATTACTGGAAAAAGTTGCAGGGATTACTGGGGTAACGCCAGACGTGCTCGGCACCTGCAAAGGCGATGTGCTCGTGGGTTTGCAGTACGACCATGTGTACTGCGACAGGACGTGCCCAATAATCAGTGGCGACCATGTGACATTAGAAGACGGCACGGGTTTAGTGCACACTGCTCCTGGGCATGGCACTGACGACTATATTGTTGGCCTTGCGAACAACCTTGACGTTTATTGCCCTGTGAAAGCTGACGGTGTGTACGACGAAACCGTTCCTGATTTTCTCTCTGGATTATCCGTGTGGGACGCAAACGATGTCGTTGTAAACAAATTGCGCGACACAAATCACTTGTACCACATGTCGATGTACACCCATAGTTACCCGCACGATTGGCGTAGCAAAACGCCAGTCATTTTTCGTTCAACCGAACAGTGGTTTGTTGCGGTGGATGGCGAACTCGATGGCACAACGCTTCGTGCTAAAGCACTTGAAGCAACTGAAAATGACATCACGTTTGTGCCCGCGTGGGGGCAAAACCGAATGCGAGGCATGCTCGATTCAAGACCAGACTGGTGTTTGTCTCGCCAGCGATCGTGGGGATTGCCGATACCTGCTTTTGTACAAAATGATGGTTCGTTTTTATTGACGCCAGAAACTGTTCGAGCTGTTGCAAAAGTCTTTGAAGAGCACGGCTCAGACAGCTGGTTTGCACAACCACCGGAAGTGTTGCTTACGCACTGGGACAACCCAGACAATATTGATTTGACAACGCTTGAAAAAATGCATGACATTTTTGATGTTTGGTTTGAATCTGGCACGTCATGGCATGCTGTTATGCAGGCACGGGGGCAAGGCTACCCGATGGATTTGTATCTTGAGGGAAGCGATCAGCACCGTGGGTGGTTCCAACTTTCGATGTTACCAGCGCTTGCAACAACAGCGCAGTCGCCGTTCAAAACAGTCTTGACGCACGGTTTCATGGTTGCGAAAGACGGCAAGAAAATGAGCAAGAGCGGTGGGAACGCACTCGACGTAGACGAACTGCTGAAAGATTTTGGTGCAGACGTTTGCCGTTGGTGGGTTGGGTCACTTGCGTATGACAACGATATTAAAGTCGATATGGGTTTCTTCGAAATAGCAGCAGAGAGTTACCGTAAAGTTCGAAACACGTTACGCTTTTTGCTCGGGAATGTTGGAGAAGAGGACGTGGTCGAAATTCCTGCAACATCGATTGATGGTTGGGTCCTTGCTGAACTCGCTACATTAGAGACCAAGGTGGTTGGTTCACTGCAATCGTACGAGTTTCGGATTGCGCAACAAGCGCTTTATGACTTTTGCAACGACACGCTATCATCCGTCTATCTTGCTGCGGTAAAAGACCGTTTGTACTGCGACGCTGAAGATTCACCTCGCAGAAAGCAAACATCCGCTGCTATCCGAGTTATCTCCGACACGCTTATTCGTCTACTTGCACCTTTTATGCCGCACACAGCAGATGAAGCGTGGCGTGCATTGCATGGAGATGAGGCAAAAAGCATCCACCTCGAGCAATTTGCGAACGTCAGTTTTGTAACGGAGGAGGCGTGGGGCGAAGTGATGTCTATTCGTCACAATGCTTTGAAAGCGCTTGAAGAAGCAAAAGCAACTGGTCTAGACAATCCACTCGATGCAGGGCTTATATTGCCAGTTTCACTTTTGTCGTTTGATTCAACTGATCTTGCGGACCTCTGCGGCGTTTCAATAGTAACTTGCGAAGGCGAAGCGGTTTCAGTGCAAGATTTACGCGAAGAACCAAGATGTGACCGCTCATGGAAACGCGATGGCACCGTGAAACTTCGAAGTGATGGGGGAATGTTAAGTGATCGCGATGCGAAAGCGGTCGGTGTCGAGTAAACTGCTCGCACTATGACAGAATTTTTACCCCAAATTGCGTACGATTTGTTTGCGAAACTTGACCTTCGCGTCGTGACCGTTACAAAAGCTGAGATGCATCCCGATGCAGATCGGCTTTTAAAGTTACAAATAGATGATGGCACACCTGAAGGGCGACAGATTTGCGCAGGGATGAAGGCGTGGTATGCACCCGAAGATCTTGAAGGTTCACAAGTTGTGATTGTCGCAAACCTTGAACCGCGAAAGATTCGTGGGGAAATCAGCGAAGGTATGGTCATTGCAGCAACGAAACGAAATGGGGAAGACGCCGAAGACGTAGCAGTCCTCAGGTGCGATCGTCCAATGCCTGCGGGCGCAAAAGTCAGTTAACCTCGGTTGTTTCCTCAGCTGTTTCTTCGGGTTGCTGTCCGCGTTTGAAATTATGGCGTTCTGCGAGCGTCTCAAACGAAAAGGTATCTGTGATACTTTCAGCACCGCCGAGTTCATCAAACGAGAGCATGCTTTGAAGAATACGAGAAGTCCCGCCACTTAAGTCAGTGGCGAGTTCTTTCGATGCTGGCGTTGTGTTTGTGATCCGCACAAGCACGAGTGCCATGTTTTCTTCTGATGGAACGATGAAGATTTGATCGCCAAGTGGAAGCGATGCAACAGGCGTGTCAATAGGAAGGTTGTTCGCACGATCAGTAATCGTTTGAATTGCTTCGCTGTCAACTTGTTCAAGCGCAGGAATTGCAGAAACCATATCTTTAATCTGTTGTCCAGCGGAGAGCCGCTGTGCAATGGATTGCGTCAAGAGTGGCCTTGCAGTGGCTGCATCGAGTATCGAAGGGATGCCAGTGTCAACCAGAGAAACAGTGCGTGCAGGATTGACCACTGCGTCGTATTGAATAGAGGCTGCGAGTAAACCCTTTTCACGGGCGAGTTGTTCGATTAAATCTGTTTCCGCTTGCAGTGCTTCCCAACGGGCGATTCGACCAAGGTCGTGTACAACGCCACTTTGCACTTCTTCAACTGTATGTGGTCTGCGTGCTGGGTCTGTTTCTGTCAAACGAAAAACAAGCAAGTCGCCTGTTGTTGTTTCAATGAGTGGACTTGCAACATTTTCTTGAATTCTATAAACGCCATCTTTATCAAATTCCTTGGCGGAACTAACAAGCGTTTGCATATTTACAGGAAAGTCGCCAAGGTTTGTCGCTTGCGCTGAACCAATGACAGGCACAGTGGAGGCGGCATCAGTCGACACCCACTCTGCATTTGCACCGTACTCTGGTAATGAAAGCGCAAATTCAGCTTGTAGTGCGTTGGCAAGTTGTTCGAAAGATACTTTTGTCTCGTCCCAGTTTTCGGGTAACACAGAGAAACCATTTACCGCGTCTAGCCCACGGCGAGGATTTCGAAGTTGTTCGGACGCACTTCGTGCAATCGCTGCTCTTGTTTTTTCCGTTAGTTCCTGCAAGTAAGCATCAGAAACTTCTGCTGGGATTGTGTCAGTGGACCCAATCGCCGGAAAATTTGGATTGCTTTCATTGCGCCGCCAATATTTTCTTTGTTCCCTCGAAGAAAAATCGTCACTGCTTTTTGTTGCTTCAGTGATTGTGCTTGCTGGGATAGTTAACCATTCAATTTTAAAACGGTTAGGTAGTTTGTATCCAAACCCATGGTCGCCTTCGCCGGCAGGTGTGTCAGCCCATGCTTCAAATTGCTCTTCCATAGATACTGGTGAAAATGAACCGTTGTCTTCAGGTGTTGCAGGAATCACAACAGTCTCAACTTCTGTAGAAGAGAGAAGTTTGCTTGCAGCATTGTGCATTCGTCTATCGGAGAACCGGCCAGCAGTTTGGTACAACTGGGCAAGTCGTTGGACACCTTGCAAGTGCGCGAGCGCTTCAAGAACTTGTTGTGGTCTTGCGCCTGCATTTCGTGCAATATTCAGAAGCGTAACTTCATCTATTGCGACCGATTGAATTGGAGGAGTAAGCCCTGCAAGGTCTGCTTCTCGCGAGAGCAGGAACCAATGCGAAGGTGATTCAAGAACGCCAACGCCAGGAATGGACGAACCGAGTCGATCAATAATTTGTGATTCACCAACGATCTTTTGCCACTCGTCGTAGCCAACTACTTCGCCATCACC
>CAZURP010000152.1:0-4424 GCA_964623715.1 uncultured Isosphaeraceae bacterium
CACCGCGCAAGCAGTAATGCCAAGCGGAACAATCGAAGAACTATCACTCGATCAATTCAAGGGGCAATACGTCGTCTTGTTCTTCTGGCCACTTGATTTTACGTTCGTTTGTCCAACTGAAATCATCGCGCACGACAAACGCGTTGATGCATTCAAAGAACGCGGGGTGCAACTCATCGGCTGCTCCATCGATTCTCAATTTACCCATGCTGCATGGCGAAATACGCCAATTGAAAAAGGTGGTATTGGTGAAGTTGGTTTCCCGATGGTTGCTGATGTAAAACATGAAATCGCTGATTCGTTCGGCATCCTGCACGACGCAGGCGTTGCCCTGCGATCAAGTTTCTTGATTGACAAAAACGGTGTAGTCCAACACCAAGTCGTCAACAACCTGCCACTTGGGCGAAACGTCGACGAAATGTTGCGCATGGTCGATGCACTGCAGTTTACAGAAGAACACGGCGAAGTTTGCCCCGCAGGTTGGAACAAAGGCGATGACGGCATGGCACCAAATGCCAACGGCGTTTCTTCGTACCTTGCCTCAAACGCAGAAGCATTATGAGTACGCCAAAAATTCTTGCATTTGCGGGAAGTATTCGCAAAGATTCCTTTAACAAACAACTTGTAAATGTTGCCATGCATTGTGCAGAACAACTTGGCGCAGATGTAACTTTTGTTGATTTGCGTGAATATCAAATGCCTCTCTATTGTGGCGACTTGCATGAAGCGGAAGGCATTCCAGAAACCGCGATTGCATTTAAGGAACTGATGAAAAGCCACAACGGTTTTCTCATCGCGAGCCCAGAGTACAACGGCTCGTTGACGGGCATTCTTAAAAACACGATTGACTGGGCGACCATAACACACGGCGACGAAGAACGCATGGCGTGCTTCAATGGAAAAATTGCGGGGCTTATGTGTGCTGCTCCTGGCATCGGCGGAAGTCACGGGCTTCACCATTTACGATCGGTGCTTTCTCGCTTGGGCACGTTCGTCATACCAAAGCACGTGAACGTTACAAATTGTCACGCACACTTGCATTGTAACGAGACTATAGAAGATACCAAAATACAACACCAACTCGATGACCTTTCATCTGAGTTGGTGCGCGTTATTCGCGGTTTACATTAATCAATTATCGCCTTCGTCGAGTGCAAATGCCCGCAAGTGCTAACAATCCAACTGCGCCTGGCGCTGGAACTGCTGCAAAATTAAATCCACCGTAATAATTATACGTTTGGGCATAAGAATAATCCCAGTATTCGCCTTCTTCAGTTGATTCCCAATAGTTGTTCGAATAACCGCCATTCTGTCCAAAACCCCAATCAGTTACTCTAAGCGCATAGACGCCTGTTGAAAGAACTACTCCCCCACTGATATCACTCAGTGCCGCAGCCTCGCTTGTATTGCCATCTTCATCAGTTAGTGTGAAACCTAAATCTCCCCAACCAACAAGTTGCACTTCATCTGTTACAAGAAAAGTCATAGTCATGTCTGAGAATGTAGATTGCATTTCTTCCCAGTATTCAGAGTACCAAGGATCTCCGGCGTCAGTCACGCCATAGTAGTCTCCACCACTGGCTTCATAACTTACATACTCGCCGCCTGTGCCTGACCATGAAACGTGGCCAATTTCTCCGTACAAATCCAAAGAGTCTGCTGGCAGCGCACCGTCATACATATCCATCCCATTTTGATCTTGAAACGAAAGGCTCGAACTTCCAACGGTAACTTCTGCATACGCGAAAACGGAAAATGCGCAGACTTGAACCATACTCAAAAGTCCTAGTTTTTTTGTTGTAAACATATCTCTCCCCTTCTTTCTCTCTAAATACTAATGACTATAAATTCGAAACGCAAGTGAAAAATGAAAAATTTAATCTTTAAATACAATTTCACCAGAATTTACTTGTTAATCTCTCGCAAAGAGGTATTCTACATTTCGTGAATACTCCTCTCGCAATAGCCGTTTCCACTGTTTTTTGCTCTGTTACGCAGACTTTTGGACAATCATTCCTGCGGTGGCACTTCCCCTCTTTACGAATTATTTTTGCAACGGGATGTGCTTGTTAACGCGGACATTTGGGAATTAGAACCAAAAATCATAGGTGCGGGCCTTGGATTCACAAAAATTCTAGGCATCCCGGGTCTCAGCACGCCATACGGTGAATTCATTTGCAGAGCATTCGGAGGAACCTGGAACGAAGTTGAAGGTGATGAAGTGCCGCTTCGTGCGCACACTTCTGCTGCATCAATTTTTCAAATTCGTATCGCTTATGGTCCTTGGACCATAGGCCAAGGAGGGTTGCCTGTTGAGTTTTCATGGCCAGTGCAGCCAAGCACAGTACGGCCTGAAAATTTCAAAGTAACGTTGAATGACGGCTCAGAAGTTACACCAGCAGGCGCTTCGATATTTCCTAACTTTGAATACAACGAACGAAGTACCGTTGTGCTCGTTGGAGATTTTGGAAATCGGCGCAACCCAAGCGAAGACAGTGGAGCAATCTACCCTGTTAAACTCGAGATAGTCGACAGCGAAACACCACTCACGCTGATCGGGCTGAAAGGCAAGAAACAAATTGCAACGGGCTTTTCGTTTGGCGATGGTGAATCACCTATGACCGCATACGACTCTGGCAATGGACCAAAACTATGTGCTGCAAAAATTAGCCGCATGAGTACCGCAGGTGACAATGGGCCACTACCTTTTCGAGGTGCACTTCCTAATGATGGCATTGCTTTGTATGGCGACGACGCACAATTCCGATTGCGCGTGTTAACAACTGGTGGATTTTCGCCAGACGGCGTAGCTTCGATTCTACCAACTGACTTTGAACGGTTCTTTAGAATCCGTTGCGAAGCACCGGATGGCACCGTCATCTGGATTACGGAAGCAAATAAAATGTACGAGTACATGGGCAAAGAACTAGAAGAGCTTGGGCTTGCCGAACTTGGCAAAATAGAAAGTGATGACCCGTATACGCTTGCCTACACAGAGGATCACGACAATCAAATAGACATAATTCTTCGCGGTGATGTAGAAGCAATGCACTGCATTACGGATGTGCATATTCCTGCTTCTGGGGACTACATACCCTTCTATAACCCCGGTGGTCCTGGAAATAACCCGACACCCGGAACGACCTACACGCAACCTGGTCCAGAGTTCCTCCAACCCGTCCTTGATGCGATCAATCACCCTCTCACGGTGACGTGGTTTGGTGATAATCCAAAATAGTATTTTGCTACCATGCACACCATGGTCACATTCATAACAATTACGCTCGGTTCGGCTCTCGTTCTTCACCTTCTACTTTTTGGAATAACAAAACTTTTCGGCAAAGGTGGCGAGGGCACGCTAGGTGACATTCGCACTGCGATTGGGTCATCACTCCCAACACCACTTGGTGTTGCGATTTGGGTTGTTGCACTCACACTCACAGCACAAAAACTCAGTGAGCATTTTGCGTGGAACCCGCTTGCCATCGAAGCAGGTGAAGGCGAAAGTGTTATAACAATTGACGTCCTGCTCACAATGATACGATCTGGCTTGCTTGTTGTCCTTGCAACCTGGTTCGTTGCTCGAGGTGTTCGCGCCTTCTCAAAAATATTGAACAACTGGCACCACAACAAAGAAGACATTGATCTTGACACGACTGCGATTCAAGCACTTGCCTCGGTTGGCGTTGTCGTAACTTGGGTGGTTGGTTTCATTGTGACACTCCAATCGCTTGGTTTTAACATGAACGCTGTGATTACCATTGGTGGCATTGGCGGCGCTGGTATTGCGTTTGCATCAAAAGATGTTGTTGCGAATTTCTTTGGAGGCATTGTCGTCATGCTCAACCGTCCATTCAAAGTGGGCGATCATATTGTTTCTGGAAAGATTGACGGCAAAGTAACAAGGATTGGATTGTACGCTACACTCCTCACAACAGTAGATGGTGACAAACTCTATGTGCCAAATTCTATTTTTAACGCGAGCGAAATTTTAACGAAGCAATGAATCGGTTATTTACAATCATTCTATTGTTGGCACTCACGCCCTCGGCGCGGGGACAATGGGACGGCCAAATCCCACCAAGTGACGTGCCGATTCACCTTCCGAATGATTACGACCCAAACACTCCGGCCCCTGTCATCATTTTTTTGCATGGGTACAACCCACTCACCACGGCGTGGAGTGATTGGCTCATTGCACTGAACGATGACGCAGAAGAACGAGGGTATTTATTTGCAAATCCAACAGGTAGCCAAGATGGAGTTGGCGAATACTACTGGAACGCAACGGATGCATGCTGTGACATGTTTGACAACAACCCAGACCACGTCGGTTATTTACTTGCATTAGTTGATTCAATCAAGGCAAACTACAACGTCGACGAGCGACGAATTCATATCGTTGGCTATTCTAACGGTGGTTT
>CAZURP010000153.1:0-4299 GCA_964623715.1 uncultured Isosphaeraceae bacterium
TAAATTCTTCAAAAATAACTTCGTCAGCTTTTGAACCAGTGTCAACGAGGGCTGTGCCAATAATCGTAAGCGAACCACCGTCTTCAATATTTCTTGCAGAACCAAAAAATTTCTTTGGACGAATGAGTGCTTTGGAATCAACACCACCTGTACCAATTTTGCCCGTCGACGGTAAACCGTTGTTATACCCACGAGCGAGCCGCGTGATTGAGTCCATCAAGATAACGACGTTGTCACCAAACTCGACCATGCGCCTTGCTTTTTCCATCACCATTTCGGCAACTTGAATGTGGCGCGTTGCTTCTTCGTCAAATGTACTTGCAACGACTTCGACTGAGTCTGGCGTCGAGCGTTTAAAGTCGGTGACTTCCTCCGGACGTTCATCAACAAGCAACACAATAACGTGAACATCTGGGTGGTTCGTTGCAATTGCCGTTGTTAGTTTTTGCAACAACACGGTTTTACCAGTGCGGGGTGGTGCGACGATAAGTGCACGTTGCCCAAAACCCATCGGTGCAACCAAATCTATCACTCTGGTTTCAATGACATCACTCGTTGTTTCAAGGTGAATTCTTTCCTCAGGGTGCAGTGGCGTTAAGTTTTCAAATGTTGCAATGTCGTGCACATCTTTAGGATCGCGATCATTAATTGCCTCAACACGAAGCATTGCAAAGTATGTTTCTGTTTCTTTTGGAGGGCGTATTAGGCCACGAATTTCCTGTCCTTTTCGCAACCCGAAACGACGTATTTGTGAGGGGCTTACGTAGACATCGTCTGGAGATGCAACGTACGAATACTCAGGGCTGCGAAGAAACCCATATCCGTCGGACATGATTTCAAGAGTGCCCTCGCCAATCATTAACCCTTGTCTTGTTGCTTGCGCTTTTAATATTTCAAAGACCAGTTTTTGGCGTGGCATCTCTGCCCAGTTTTCCACTTTTTCTTTCTTTGCAACTTCGCCAAGATCCTTACTCTTCATGTGTTGAAGCGCGGATAAATTATAGCCGTCTTTTTTTGCTTTTTCGTATTTCTTCTGCGCAGCTGCGGTCAACTTTGAGTCGAGCGACGACGCTTCCGCTTCAAGTTCTTCGTCCGTTGGCACTTCGCCCGGCTTAAGCGTCATAGACGCTATGCCGCCGTCCGCACTTCGATTGCCTTTTCGTCTTCTTCGTTTCTTCGCCATTGTTTACGATCTCCTCGCCCAAAACTGTTGGGTACTGGTGTTGTGTTTCATAATCACAAATGAAACAGCTTGTTTTTTCTAATGTGTAAAAGGGGTTTGTGTGTGCAACACTTAAGTGCGTTGCCCGTTGTTCATATCTTCGAGAATTTGTTTGACTTGGTTGTGCACTTCGTCCAACGTGCCCTCGTTGATAAGTACATAATCGGCTTTATTTCGCTTCGTGTCAAGTGGCAACTGTGCAAGTTCTCTTCGGGTTAATTCTTCTTCTGTCCAACCGCGCGTTTTTTGTACGCGTTCAATACGAATCTCTCTCGACGCTTCGACATACACAACAGCATCGCAAAGCGTATCGAGGCCAGCCTCAATGAGTAACGGCGCATCGATAATCAACGCTTGCGTACCCTGAGGTGCATTTTTAAACTGCGCTTCTTGTATTTGACGTACTCGAGGATGCACGAGTGCTTCAAGTTGCTTACGGGCGGAGGCATCATTAAATACGATTTCTGCAAGTACTTTTCTGTCGACATGTCCGTCAATATCAAGTATTTTCGAGCCCCACCACTCGACTAGTTGGTCGCGGACTTCTGAATCTTGCAGTACCGCTTTCGCGTTTTCATCTGCGTTTGCAACGACACACCCATGCTCTTGAAACACCGAGGCAACAGCACTTTTCCCAGAACCAATACCACCAGTTAACCCAATAGTCGAAGGCAACATGGTCATTGCACTGTTCTTGTCCATGTTGTGCCGTCAGCCCCATCTTTAATGGTAATACCAAGGGCAAGCAACTCGTCGCGGATTTCGTCCGCTCTCGACCAATCTTTCTCTTCCCTTGCAGAAAGCCGAGCATCAATCAGACAATCTATTTTTGCAACGTCCAGGTTGCCCGTGCATGCTTCATCACGCAAATCAAGCACGCCCAAAATTGCATCCATTTGTTTAAGTGCAGCAAACTCATCTTGAAGTGTCCCGCAACCACAACCTTCAGCTGGTTCTTTGTCAACTGCATAGCATGAAACGGCTTCGCTTAAAACGCCTATCGCGCCTGCAACATTAAGATCGTCGCACATTGCAGAGAGGAACGCTTTTTGTGCAAGACGCAGTGGGCCGTCGCCGTCTATTTTTGTTTCACTGTGTTCACACAGCCAAGTTGCAAGACGGCGCCATCTATCAATCTGGCGCTGAGAATCTTTCAACCCTTGCATCGTAAAGTTCGCGTTCGAGCGGTAGTGCGTACGAATAATTTCCAAACGTATTGCAGCAGGAGTCGCACCTTTTTCGACAAGATCGCGAATGGTATAGAAGTTCCCTTTGCTCTTGCTCATCTTGGTTCCATCCACCAATAAGAATCGTGTATGGAACCAATAATTTGCAAAACTGTCTTTGCCTGTTGCACAACATGACTGCGCTATCTCGCACTCATGGTGTGGGAAAATATTGTCCTCGCCTCCACTGTGAATGTCTATTACATCACCAAGTAATTCCGTTGCCATCGATGAACACTCAAGATGCCAACCCGGATAGCCGTCACCCCACGGGCTCGGCCAACGCATCATGTGCGATTCGTCTGGTTTCCACAACATAAAATCAGCAGGGTTTTTCTTAACCGCTTGTGTTTCCATATCCACTCGGCCACCTTCACCACTGCGCAATGCGTCGAGTGTATTTCCTGAAAGTTCACCGTACTTGGAAAATGATTCCACATCAAAATACACTACGCCGTCGGAAGCAACGTACGCGTTGCCTTTTTCAATTAATGATTCCACCATGGCAATCATTTGCGAAATGTATTTCGTTGGGCGTGGCATGAGCTTCGAATCTTTTTCCGCGTCTTCGACTATTTCTATTCCAAGAGAACGAGCGTCTTCAAGAAAAGCACATGCATAAAATTCTGCAACTGCAAGTGGGTCGCTTGCGTCAATCTCTACATCGCACGGGAGGGTGCCCGATTTTTTTGCTTCAAGTAGTCGAGTCGTTGCGACTTCCATTTTGTCTTCGCCACCTCCATCTGCGAGGTTGTCCTCGGTCATGTGCCCGACATCGGTAATGTTCATCACCTGTTTGACTTCGTATCCGATAGCTTCAAGCGTTCGACGCAACACGTCGGCGTTTAAAAACGCACGAAAGTTTCCAATGTGCGCGTAATCGTACACGGTTGGACCGCAAGAATAGAAGGTCACGACTTTGTTGTCAGGGTCGATTGGAACAAACTGCTCTGTGTTGCGGGTAAGTGAGTTGTACAGTGTTAATTGCATGGGTGGTAGAATAGAGTTCTCTGATGAATATCAATAAATACAATAACTTTTTTGATGACCGAACAGTGCTTGTTACTGGCGGTGCTGGGTTTATAGGTTCACATCTTACACAACATTTGGTCGCTCTCGGTGCTTGCGTCCGTGTCCTTGATGATTTAAGTTCAGGGCATCTCTCCAATATTGATTCACTTGATATCGAGTTTATTGAAGGTTCTATACTTGATATGGCAGTAGTAAACCAAGCTATCGAAGGGTGTTCCATAGTGTTTCATGAAGCAGCATTCGTTTCGGTTCCTGAAAGTTTTACGCATGCAGATGCGTGCTTTTCGACAAACATAAAGGGGACGAGCAATCTTCTTAAAGCTGCAAAAAGAACATCCTGCGACCGAGTCGTGTTCGCTTCGTCTGCAGCCTGTTATGGAAGCAACCCTTCACTGCCAAGCAAAGAAACAGACACCATTTCAGCCGAATCACCTTACGCGCAGTCGAAAGTGATGGGTGAACAATTAATGCGAGACGCGGATATTGACACTGTTTCGTTACGGTATTTCAATATCTTTGGGAAACGACAAGACCCGCGGTCGGCGTACGCTGCGGTCATTTCTGCCTTTGAGGATGCAATCACGAACAATAGAACGCCCATTATTTTTGGTGACGGCACGCAGTCTCGAGACTTCACGCATGTGTCGAATGTCGTACACGCGAACTTACTTGCCGCGTCAAAAGAGGGTTTTTTTGCAGGCGATTCATTTAATGTCGGCACCGGCGTAATGATGACCTTGGTCGACGTGCTACGTGCGATGCAAGGGACATCCGAAATCGAAGTTGAATTTCAGCCTAATCGAAAAGGCGATGTCAAAG
>CAZURP010000154.1:0-4263 GCA_964623715.1 uncultured Isosphaeraceae bacterium
CATAGAATGTTGTATATTTTTGTCCTCTTACTCTCCGTTTTTGCGGCACAAGTGTCTTTTGGAGACAAACCGGGGCAAAATCGAAACGATAGGGCCTATTCGGCATCAAATGACCTTTTCTACTTTTGGATCTGGCAGTGGAACGAGTTTGGTGAATGGGAAGAGACCCTCGTCGAGGGTATTGTCCACTCGTCTCCGAGCGGCGAAAGCGTCATCACGTGGATGTGGATTATCGATGGCAGTTCGATCGAGTTTATTCCAATAACACCGGAAGAGGCCACGGACCCATACTACGAAGTTTCCATACACAACCTCGGGGAGAGTCGTAGAGTTATCTCCCTCCACGCAAAAAACTATCCAAAAGGAAGCCCTCTTTCTCAACGGAAAGGCGAACGAGCGCAACCCTTACCAAGCGGTTTCGTTTTGCTTGACCGCCCTCCTCTTTCGCCATCAGATGCAGGTTGGGCGTGGGGTGGTTGGCTACTTACTTTTGATCGAATTGAAGACGATGACGCTGGTGAATGTACACCACCAAATCCAGGTGGCGGGGGGGAGCGCTATGTTATTCCCGTAAGTGAAACAGAGATTCTCATCGTTATTATTCATGAAGATGGAACGGTTACCGTCTTGGTCTACCGACTCGGCGCAGACGGCTGTTGGCGATTTGGGGTTACACCCGACACGTACGAACCACCACCATTGCCAGGCTTTACTGGGGCCCAAGCCGCAGAGTATGCGCTTGCAGAATATGTGTATCAATTTATACAGGGCAATTTTCAGCATATTCCACCGTTCCCACCACTGTAATTTTTACTAGCTTTTACTGGATGGTCCATCGTTTGATTCGCCCATCAACCGATATTGCAAGAAGGTCGTTGCTTGCATTTGAGAATCCAACCGCAACAATTCTCGCGCCTGGCCAGGTAAACGAAAGCAATGTTTGCCCTGACTGCGTGTCTTGAATTTGAATGGTGCCGACTTGTTCTGCGATTGAGGCGGTTCTTGCACCGTCGACTGTCGTCGACTTCGTTGCTAGTTCAGCGGTTGCATTTGTAGAGGATTGCGTTTGTTCGGTTTGTAAATCAAATGATTTTGTTGTTCCATCGGCATGCGTTGTTACTATGGCGGTGGGTGTTATCCATGCTTGCACAATTGGGATTGACCATTGTTTAACTTCAGTCGTGTTGTCGGTCGTGTCCCTCATTCGAGCGTGTCCATTCTCAAGGCAAATGAGCAACTTGCGACCGTCTTCAGAAAACTTGACACGAGCTCCCAACTCTCTCCCTTGCGTTGGTTCAACGATTGGTGCGTTTCCATAGAGTGGTGTGATGCGAAGAATGCCACCTCCATCCATTGATGCAATTGTTTTATTGTCTGGTGCAATGGCAACGGAAACAATGCCTCTGTCGTGCGCAATAGTTGGAGTCCCTTCGGCTGGTAAGAGCGTGTCCATGCGTAGAAGTGTGATGTTCGAAACACCAGAGCCAAGATTCGCCAAGGCAAAGAGCGAGCCATCTTGGCTTACAGCGACGGTGTTTGGATTATTTCCAAATTTGAATTCCCGCTTGTCTGTTTGTTTTCCAAGTCTCCACGTTGTGACACTTCCATTTACAAGTGCAACAACTATCGATTCGCCATTCTCTGAAATGGCAAGCGCTTCATTGGCGTCTAACATTCTTGATGAAAGAGTGTCTGAAAAAAAGTCCTCCCCGTTTTGAAGATTTATTCCCCTGATTATAGTTTTTGCATCAAGGGTAGTTAGGTCGGTAGGGTCAAAAGGGATGACTGATGCGATGAGTGCAAAGCGTCCGCTTGGCGAAAGCGCAATACCAGAAATGTGTGAAACGGGGATGCCGAGAGAAACGATTTGCTGTAACTCGCAAGGTGAGGTGCTGCTGTGCACATGCATCGTGCCGTCTTCGTAAAGCCTAACCAAAACACCACCGGTTTGCGAGAGTAATGTTTTTGCACAGGGTTTCTCTGTGTCGCAGAGCAGTCGGCCTGTGATACCATCGTACAAGTCGCCGCTATTCTTGCATGCAAATACTTCTCCAGTGCTTGAAGCTGAGAGGTCCTCTGCAAGTATCGAGAGTTCGCCAGTGGAAGAAAGTTGTTCAAGCCATTGCCACTCCCAGTTCCGACTTGCTTGGTTGCAATGAGCGAGGGCAGCAGCCATCAAATCCATATCGCCTTGCTCGTAGGCAAGTTGTGCTTGTTGAATAAACGAAGCGTATTCGACACGTTCTTTGCCCGAAGTAATAGAGTAGGTTAGAAGAAAGAAAACGAGGAAAAACAAGACAAAAACAGACGCGAGTTTGTGCCGCAAAATCCAAAGTGAAGCCACATACCAGGGGGTTGCTCGTCGCGCGACAATTGGTTCTCGGTCTGACCATCGTGCTAAGTCATCTCTAAACTCGCCTGCATCGTTGTATCTTCTTGTAGCGAATTCATCAGTGGCTTTCTTCGCAATTGTCTTCAAGTCTCTTGGCGAATCTTCTGGTAGAAGCTCTTCTAAAAGAATTCCAAGGGCGAACACATCACTACGAGCGTCAATGTTTGGACTTCCGCTCGCTTGTTCAGGGCTCATGTATTTTTGCGTGCCCAGGACTGCGCCGGTTTGTGTTACAAAAGTCGAATCTTCGCCTTCACCATTTGTGATATGGGCGATTCCAAAGTCGAGCACGCGCGGCTGATCGTTGTGTGTCACGAGAATGTTTGCGGGTTTGACATCTCGGTGTACGATGTTTTTCTTGTGCGCTGCCGCGAGCGCATCACTAATTTTCACTAGTATCGAAACTATTGATGCGATGTTTTTTTCTTCTGCCCAATCGTCAAGTCGTCGTCCAGAAACCAATTCAAGTGCCATCCAAGGTGAGCCATCTGTTGTTGTTCCAATTGCATGAACAGTTGCAACATGCTGGTGTGCAAGATTCGCTAATGTTTCTGCCTCACGTTGAAAACGAAGGCGGTCATGGTTTCCCATTGCGCCAGCTCGAAGCACTTTGATTGCCACCATTCGATTTGGCTCCGCTTGCTTCGCTTCGTAGACAATGCCACTCGCTCCACTGCCAAGTATTTTTGTAATGGTGTACCCTTCAATCAAGTTGATCGGTAGTTGCATACCTTTTTCTGGTGTTTTTGCGTCTGCAAGACTAAACGTTGTTCCCAGAGCAGGCTCGAGTAAAAAGCCATCCTCCTGATCGTTCTTGAGTAACGTGTGAACTTGTTCAAGAACAGTTTTATCACAGCTTCTGGAGTCTAGAAATGCATCGCGTTTTGCTTCAGGAAGTTTTCTCGCTTCATCGAAAAGTTCGCGAATGGTTGCCCACTGTTTCGGATTCATGTTTCAAGTCGACCACGGAGCCACGCTCGCGCAGTGGTCCAATCGCCCTCGATGGTTCGTTTTGAAACTCCGAGAACATTCGCAATCTCTTCCATATTGAGTCCACCGAAAAAGCGCAGTGCGACAACATCCGCGGATCGCTTATCAATTGCTTCCAAATCATTGAGCGCAGCATCAATGTCAAGAATTTCAATTTCGGATGAGCCCCCCAGACCCATGGCGTCATCGAGTGGAACTTGTTTTCTGGCGCCGCCGCGCTTGTCCGCTTTTTTCTTACGTGCGTGATCAATGAGAATTCGACGAACTGCTTGGGATGCCGCTGCAAAAAAATGTGCTCGGCTTTGCCACTTTGCCTCGTCTTGATGACCGAGCCGCAAATAAATTTCATTTACGAGTGCGGTTGCTTGCAATGTGTGCCCAGCGCGCTCTTGGCGCATCGATGCCTCGGCTAATCGCCTGAGTTCATCGTAGACCTCTGGCATGAGTTCATTCAGTGGCTGCGGGCTCATAAGCGCGAGTATACCGCGTGTTTCATTTGTGTTGCGGGTTTTTATTCAGGTACACGCCTGACTCTATGTACATCCCGAACTCTAACATTCAAAAACTCTCGAAAGGAAGTTAGCCATGAAAAACGTACGACTAACACATATTTTAACACTCCCCCTGATTTCGACAGCGCTTTTACTCACAGTCGAAATCGCATCGGCGACACATCCTAGTGCTCCTCAAGTAACACTTGCACAAAGTTCGCCACCTTCAGGCGGTGAAATTGATGGCGAACCAATCGGTGGTGGCGCTGGTCATTATGAAGGCCCAGGCGATACCGTTCCACCTTGTGATGATTGCGAACAACCACCAACCCAATGCGTGATGCCACTTGGTGACGTCTTTTTTGCTACATAATGTCGTGAACTCGAATG
>CAZURP010000155.1:0-3613 GCA_964623715.1 uncultured Isosphaeraceae bacterium
TACGTGGCATATATGTTCTCCAATCTCTGGGGTTACACCTGGAAGAAATACTTCCAGGGGCTTAGCCCTGTCGAGCTTTCAATCTTGGGTTCTTCTTGTTAATAACATATCGCTTGCCTTTTCGGATGACGATCTGGCAATCTTTCGTTCTTCGTTTAATACTACTTTTTACTTTCATAATGGTTACCTCTTAATTCTTGATGAATCAATGTCTGTATGTAATTCTACCCTTGGTCATGTCGTACTGACTAATTTCAACTGTCACTTTGTCGCCGGGAAGGATACGGATGTAAAATCGTCGCATCTTTCCGCTGATATACGCGAGGATTTCATGTCCGTTTTCAAGTTTCACTTTAAACCTTGCATCAGGTAAAGCTTCTACTACTTCAGCGTCGAGTGATATTTTTTCTTCTTTAGCCATTCGTGTACCGCTTATGCTCCGCTGGGCCTCCTTGATGATCCACTCGTACGACTTCGAACGGGCGCATCGTGAAATCCTTTGTAATTACGCATGAGGAGATTCGCTTCAATTCGTTGAATCAAATCGAGACCGACACTCACAACAATCAACAATCCCGTTCCACCCAAGAAACTTGAAACGAAGAACGGAATTTGCATTTCTTTGGAAACAATCGATGGGATGACCGCAATCACCGCCAAGAAGCCCGCGCCAACATATGTGATGCGCTCTACGACTGTTTCTAAATATTCAGCAGTTCGAGGGCCGGGGCGTAAACCTGGAATAAAACTACCATTATCACGTAATTGCCTTGCCATATCTTCTGGGCTAAATACAATTGTTGTCCAGAAGTAACTGAAGAAGTAAATCAAAATAATCTCTAAGACAATATATGGATATTCGCCCATTTGGAAGTTCGCATTTAAGAACGTTGTCGTTGCAACCCACCAACTTGATGGATCCGGCGATGCTGATGCGGCTGATTGAAGATACCCAAAGAATGCTGAAGGGAAAATCAAAAGTGAACTAGCAAAGATAATTGGCATAACGCCTGCGTGGTTAACTCGCAATGGCAAGTAGTGTCGCCCACCACCGTATGTTTTACGACCACGTGTATGCTTCGCTTGCTGAATTGGAATTCTTCGCTGTGCTACGGTGATAAGAATTGCACCTGCAACAACAAAGATAAACGCTGCCAGCAAGAATCCAGCACCAAGTATGCCGATCTGCCCCGTAGTGGTTTGCTGTGAAGTAGAGAAGTTGTCCCAAACCCACTCAATCGCTTGTGGCATTCTAGCGACAATACCTGCCGTCAAGATAAGCGAGACGCCATTGCCAATTCCATACTTATCAATTTGTTCACCAAGCCACATCAAGAAAACACTACCTGCGGTTAATGCGGTAACGCCAGCAATATAGAAGATGAGCAATCCACCAGGATTCAAGAATTCGGGTCGAATCAAGCCCTGGGCTGCAATAAATTTCAACCACATCAGTGCTTGAATGAAGCACATGCCAACTGTGGCATAGCGTGTCCATTCAGTAATTTTTGCTTGCCCCGAAGCCCCCTCTTTCTTCAGCTCTTGTAATTTCGGCATTACTGATTGCAGAAGTTGAAAGATAATTGACGCAGTAATGTACGGCATAATCCCCAAACCGAATATTGTCGATTGGGAGAATGAACCACCAGAAAAGATCGAGGCATAATCGAGGAACTTGCCCCAACCACTTGCGTCTTCCGTTGCCTTTGCCGCAGCTTCTACCATTTGTTGTTGGTTTACCCCCGCAAGTGGAATCCAAAAACCAATACGGTAAATCGCAATCATCGTGAATGTAAAGAACACGCGATTACGAAGTTCCGAAATTTTAAAGATGTTTATGATGGCTTGAAGCATGCAGTAAAAACCTTACTCGTTCGATTCTGTTTCCGGTTTTTCCGGTGTTTCCGGTGTTTCTGTGTCCGCTTTTGGAGCAACAACTTCTTTTTTCTTCTTCGAAGTTGCAGAACGATCACGGACCCATTTTTTCTTTTCAATCACAGTCACGCTGCCGCCAGCGGATTCTATTTTCTTCACTGCTGAAGCAGAGAATTTATCTGCTGTAACTTGAAGTGCAACCGTCAAATCGCCTTGCCCTAGAATTTTGACTGGGTTTTTGAAGTTACGGATAAGACCTGCTTCAACAAGCGCAGTAGCGTCGACTGTTGCGCCTTTCTCAAAACGTGCCTCTAGTGAAGCAAGGTTCACAATGTGGTAGATGGTTTTAAAGTCAGCATTTGTGAAACCACGCTTTGGTATTCGCCTAAAGTATTGCATTTGACCACCCTCAAACGCTGGGCGCCTTGAGTAACCAGAGCGTGACTTTGCGCCCTTGTGCCCACGACCACTGGTCTTGCCCGAGCCACTACCGTGACCTCGACCAATTCGCTTGCGAGCTTTGTACTTGCCTACTTTTTCTGTTATTTCATGAATCATCATGGCTGATGTATCTCCAAAAGAAGGAGTGACTTTACGCAGTCACTTCCTCGGACTTATTTTCTTCAGTATTCACATTCACAGCAATCGGGGCTGTTTCGTGAGATGTTTCTGTATGTGTTTTTTCAATGGTAACTTTACGAAGGCGCTCAACTGTCTCGCGTGAACGTAGTTGTTGAAGACCGTCGATAACTGCTTTTGTCAGGTTTTTATTGTTCGTCGAACCGTACGCTTTTGAAAGGCAATCTTGCACGCCAAGAAGGTCGAGCACGGCACGAACTGCTGCGCCTGCAATAACGCCTGTACCGGGTGATGCCGGAACAAGGCGAACGCTACAAGCACCAAACCTACCTGTCACCTCGTGTGGAATGGTTGTTCCTGTCAATGGGAACTCGCGCATTTCGCGTTTTGCACGCTTCTGTGCTTTTTCAATTGCGTTCGGAACTTGGTTCGCTTTGCCGTATCCAAGTCCAACGCGACCTTTACGATCACCGCAAACAATCATTGCAGAAAAACTAAAACGGCGTCCACCTTTAACGGTAGCAGCTGTTCGGTACACACCGACTGTATTTGAGTCGATGCCGCTGTTGTCTTCTTCGTATTTTTTATTCTTATTCTTGTTCATAAATCTTGTCCGTTCCTCAGAACTTAAGCCCGCCTTCACGAGCGCCTTCAGCGAGTGCTTTTACTCGGCCGTGATACCTGTATCCGTTGCGATCAAAAACAATTGATTCAATGCCAACAGTCTTTGCTTTCTCCGCAATCCGCGTTCCGATTGATTTCGCAGCAACGCAATTGCTTCCAGCTTCTACTTTTCCATCTTTTTCAATGGTAGATGCTGAACAAAGCGTGCGACCTGACGTGTCGTCAATAAGCTGGGCGTACATATTCTTGCCAGTACGAGTAATGGTGAGACGTGGCTTTGCTGGAGCGCCAAATACATTCTTTCGAACGCCTCGCTTTCGCCTCGTGTATCGTTTAATTCTTGCTGTAATGCGGTTCATGTGTATTTCCTTTGGCTACTTAAACGCCAAATGCTTTCCCTGCTTTACGGATGATAATTTCGTCGTGGTACATGATGCCTTTGCCGTTGTATGGCTCTGGCTCACGTTTCGACCGAATAACTGCTGCAAATTGTCCAACTGCTTGTTTATCCGCACCGGTAATCGTGATTTGTGTG
>CAZURP010000155.1:3623-4254 GCA_964623715.1 uncultured Isosphaeraceae bacterium
CCTTTTTCTACTTCAAATGTAACGCCATCTGGGGCGACCAAATCAACCGTGTGGCAGTAGCCAATACTCAAAACAATCGTTTGGCCTTGCGCTTTTGCATTCCAACCAACACCAACGATTTTTAACTTCTTCGTAAACCCTTTGGATACGCCTTCAACCATGTTGTTGATTCGGCTACGAGTCGTTCCCCATAACGCTCGGGCTTGGCGTGTTTCTTCTGTGTCGTCAGCGATTGCACAACAAATCTTCTTGTCTGCTTCGTCGTGTTGCACTGAGACTTCCGAACGCCAATCAAAGTGCAGGTTGCCCTTGGGCCCCTTCACATTGATTGTTCGCTCACCTGCATTGAGTTTTACTTCGACGCCTGAAGGGATTACGATGGATTGTTTTCCGATACGTGACATAATTCGTCCTCTGTCCGCCTTACTCGACGGTTGCTACAACCTCGCCACCGACTTTTTCTTGTCGGCAACGACGGTCGCTCATAATTCCACTACTTGTTGAGACAATTGCGATTCCAAGTCCACCGAGTGGGCGGGGAAGATCCTCAACGCCACAATAGACTCGACAGCCAGGCTTTGATTCACGCGTAATTGCATTGATAACTTGTTCGCCACGTTCGCCGTAACGA
>CAZURP010000156.1:0-4247 GCA_964623715.1 uncultured Isosphaeraceae bacterium
ACTTTTGTAGAAGAATGTTTTGAAGCAAGTTTAATTTGTTCTTTTGCTCTTTCAAGCGCAATGATTGCTTCGTCTGTTGAGGACGCGGTACCTGTGCCTTCAAGTTCTTGGATGGTTTTTTGGAAGACAGCGTTGCCATAATTAAAAGCACTGTGTGTTCGTAGTGTTTCGTCATCGCTTGATGCCATCGCATTATCAAAGGCAGATGCCGCTGTAGTAAAATCTTCAAGGTTGTAGTACGCAACCCCGCGGTCATACATAATTTCTGCGTTTTCTGTTTCTTCGGCAAGCATGTCGAGCGCGTCGGCTGCTTCCTGCCATGACTCTTCCATAAGGAACGTGTGCGCTTGGCTCTGCAGACTTGCTCGCGGTGTAAAGGTTGCAACAACTGTAATAATGAACGTTGAAAACATCATGAAGTCACCTCATACGATCGTATCGAACGTTTGTTCTTCGGGCGTAAACTCAACCACGAGTCTCCAAGCAAAATAAGCAGGGCGGGGATTGCAAACCACTGAAAACGAGGGATAAATTGTTCAAGCGTAACACTGTCAAAACTTTTGCCAGCATCGGATGCAATACGTTGTGCATATATTGAACCAAGGTCTAGGTTCGCTGTGCCAGCAGGAACAAATGCGCCACTGCCTGCTCGTGCTACTCGTTCGAGTTCTTCTGGATTCATAAGCGTCCAGACTTCTTCGCCTTCAAATGTGATAAAAGAAGGTTGCCCATAAAGGGTTGTGGGAATGCGCGCGCCAGTTGTTGCATCGCCAATGCCAACGGTGTACACCGAAATGCCAGCGTTTGCAGCATCTTGTGCGGCTTCAATGGGAAAACTTCCCATGTCTTCACCATCGGTCAAAACAATAATTGTTTTGTATTCTTGTACGTCGTCGGTAAAACTTTTTTGGGCGAGCCGAATGCCGTCGCCAATTTTTGTTCCGCCCCGAAGCACACTACGCGGCGATATATCATCAAGGGAAAGCCGAAGCGATGCATAATCGAGTGTAAGTGGCACGGAAAGTGCCGCATCGCCTGCGACTGTTACAAGACCAGCTCTGTCGCTTCCCATGACGTCGAGTACGTCAGAAATTGCGGTTTTCGCTCGGTCAAGCCGATTTGGGCGCACGTCCTGCGCAAGCATAGAACGAGAAACATCAAGAACAAAGAACGTATCGATGCCTTGTTGTTCGACTTCTTTGTACTTGGTTCCCCAGCGAGGATCAAGCAAGGAAAGGCACGCAAGAGTCGCAACGCCAATGAGCATCGCGATTCGAAATCGCCGTCTTCCGTGGGAGCTTGCACATGTTAGTCTGGGGATAAGCCGTTTGGTCGCAATTCGATTGAGCACTTTGAATCGGCGCAAATAACCAAGTATGAGCAAGGATGCAAGTACAGCGACTGCCCAAAAGTACAACGCGTTGTTTGGATTGTTAAATTGAATATCCATTAGTCCAAAATCCTGTAGTAGGTGTTCCGTAGCAAAAGGTCGGTGCAGAGAAGCACGAACGCCACGAGTAGAAGTGGTGGCAGTTTGAACCCTGCAAGCACGACGCTTTGCACCGCCATGTCTACATGGTTCACGTACGTGCGTTTTGTGATTTCGGTGCGTTCCATTTCATCAATTACGGCATAAATTTCTTCAAGCGAAGCGGTGTCTGTTGCGCGGTAGTATTTTCCATCTGTAATAGAAGCAATTTCTCGGAGTGTTTCTTCATCGATGTTTACGCGTTGATTTCGCATTTGCACTTGCCCAGTGAACGGGTTTTGAACAGGAATCGGTGCCCAGCCATTTGTACCAGCGCCGATCGCATAAACCTTGATGCCCATAGCGGCAGCCATGTCCGCTGCCGTCAGCGGGTCAATGTCGCCAGCGGTGTTTTCACCATCCGTCAATAAGATGATAACTTTAGATTTGATCGTTTCGCCTGATTCTGATTTGACACGATCATCAAGAGATGAGAGTCGTTCAACAGCAAGCGCAATGGCATCACCAATAGCCGTGCCGTTCTCAGATTGTTCGGAAACAATCTCGATGCCATTGAGCACATCGGTCACAAGGTATTCGTGATCAAATGTCATTGGACAGTTACTGTCAGCGTAGCCAGCAAACGTTACAAGCCCAATAAGGTCGCCGCTTCTGCCATTGAGCGAACCCATGCCACCTATAAAGTCGCCAGCAACTCGGCGAACAGCGGTCAGCCGGTCAACAGGGTTGCCATCAATCTTGAAGTCGTGTGCATTCATGCTCGATGAGCGGTCGATAACCATTTCAATAGCGACGCCATCAGAGGCTTGTTTCGTTTTTTCGAAGCGTTTTTGTGGGCGTGAGACGCAAATGATGAGCATCGCAATGGCAAGCGTTCGCAGCACAGTTGGAATCCATGCCGTCTTGTTTCGCAGGGATGTGGGCAATAATGAAAGGTCGACAGAAGTAGCATAGGAAATGCCAGTGTTAAAAGTTTGTTTTCTCCATCGCCACCAAAGTATTGGAATAGCCAATAGAAAAAGAAGAAGCCAAGCGTTGTGAAAAGTCATGCTGGTTCCTCCGAAGTTTCTACGATGAACACTTCCGCTTGATGAATTGCTTCATCGTTGACATTTTCAGTTGGTTCATGTCGAGCGAACTTAACGAGATCCGCGGCAACAAGGAACGTGCCGAGTGATTCTCGGTCGCAGTGTTCAAGGCGGGAGTTTTGTTTTGCGTCGTTCAAGAATTCGCGTGTTGTTTGACCTGTCGCTGGAATATGAAAACGTCCTTCTAGGTAATGTCGAACGATATCACTGAGCGTTGTGTAGAACGGTTGCGCATCAAGATTCGAATGTTTTAGTTCTGCGATGGCTCTGATTGCTTTTTCGTGTGGAGAAAGCAGTGGCTTGTTTCCTTTATAGAAACGAACAAGCAAAACAAAAAGCGCGATTCCAGTTACTCCACTTGCAATGAACGCAAGCAGTGAACTATTCGAGAGAAGTGGTACAGCACCTTTGATGTCACGTATGGACATTGATTGCAGCGCTTCGCCTGCAACACTTTGAACGCTGACTACGATGGGTGCGATAGAAAGCGTGCCCGTTTTGCCGGTGCTAGATGTCCAGTTAATGTCAATGCCATCGAACGAAGTTGTTTGCGCATCAAACGTGTCAAGTTCCATTGCCCAAGTCCATGAACGTCCTTCCTTAGTTGGAATGTCGAGAAGTTGTTGGCTTTTGACAACGGTAAACTCGCCGTACCTATCTTCGCTTGGAAGGGACAACGCAAAACCAGCGGGGGCGCTTGCTTCAATCTGCAGAGAGACAGGGTCGCCGACGGTGATTTGAGTGGGTGTTAATGTCACAGCAACATCCAGATCGCCTTCGGATAGGCGTACCGTTTCTGCACTGGCTGTGGTGCACATGCATGCAAGCAAAAGGATGGAGTAGGACAATTTCATTATGCGCGTCTTGCCTCACGGCGTTGAAAGAATTGACGTAACGCGCCAGTGAAAGGTTCGCCTGTTTTAACTTTTATTTGATCGACTCGACTTCTTCGAAGTGTTTGTTCAATCGCAATGGCTCGTTCTGTAGCGAGTTGTTTCCACGCTTTGCGAACTCGCTTTGATGCAGTGTCAATAAGGTGTGATTTGCCTGTTTCAGGGTCTTCGATTCGCATAAGTCCAACCTTAGGCAATGTAGATTCTGCGATGTCGTTTGTGCTGACTGCTACAACGTCGTGTCATCGATTAGAAATATGTAACTGCTTTTGCCAATTGTGATCTTGCATATCAGAAACAAGAAAAACAATAGAACGTTTCTTTTGCACTTTGTTCAGGAATTCAAGTGCGCAGCCAATGTCTGTGCCTTTGCCTTCTGGTTCGATTGCGAGCAGTTCTCGTATGACTCGCAGCACGTGTTTAGTGCCCTTCCGGGGGGGGATGTACGCTTCGACTCGATCAGAGAAACAGATAAGGCCGACTTTGTCGTTGTTGCGAATTGCCGAGATAGAAAGGGTCGCGCAAATTTCAGCAACGAGTTCTTCTTTGAATTGTTCGTGCGTGCCAAAGTGTTGCGAGCCACTCACATCAACAACAAGCATAACGGTGAGTTCACGTTCTTCGCGGTAAAGCTTGACGAATGGTTCGCCGTACCGAGCAGATACGTTCCAGTCAATCGTGCGAACATCGTCGCCGACTTGGTACTGTCGAACTTCTTCAAACTCCATGCCTCGACCCTTGAAAGCTGAGTGGTATCCGCCAGCAAGTACGTCATCG
>CAZURP010000157.1:0-4227 GCA_964623715.1 uncultured Isosphaeraceae bacterium
TGAGCCGGTAAACGTCGCACACGACTCGCTTGGAACGTACAGTTATATTTTTGACACAGGCGCAACGCGATTTGGGTTTGCAACTGACCTTGGCCGGGTTCCCCAGAACCTCCTCGACCGATTTGTGGATTTAGATGGTGTCGCCTTCGAGTCAAATTATGATCCAAGCCTTCAAACCATGAGTAATCGCCCAGAGGCACTAAAAATGAGAATAATGGATGGTGGTGGACACCTTTCAAATGAACAATCACTTGCGGCAATCTGCCACATCGCTTCTGAATCTGATCTTCAGCACATCGTGCTCTTGCATCTCTCAAGGCAATGCAATACACCTTTACTTATTCGCGATTTGTACCAATCTAATCTTCCCTATCTTTACGAGAGAGTGACGATTACCTGCCAAGATCGGTGCTCGAGGTTACTTTCTATGGCCGGCACTGTGGAGTCGACTGCGTAACCTCTTCTAACACAACAGGTTGCACAATCGGTCCGCGTGTGAGGATTTCAGGAAAATTCAGCGGTTAAATGCGCCCCATTGCCGATAAGTAGGGTGCTATGGGAACAACTGCAGTACGAACACGTCGCGGGCAATCAAAAGGCCCCTCTTCGCTCACCAGCGCTGACCTCAAATCGAGAGTTTTGTGGATTTTCAGTGCAACAATAGCGCTTTTTGTCGCTGTTGCGCTTCTCTCGTTTAATGCCGCGGACGCACCATCGCACGTCGTAGCGATGCACAACGACCCGACCGCCAACTGGTGTGGAGCAGTCGGCGCTTGGATTGCCTACTGGGCGTACCACGTGCTTGGGTTTGGGATTTGGGTACTCATCATTGGCGTGTGCACTTGGGTCACCCTCGTTTTTCGAGGTGTGGAGATCACACATACAGCAGTCCGAGCCCTCGGATTCCTTATCATGGCGGTCGCTGTTTCTTGTTTTCATGAATTGCTATTCCCGAACATCGGTTCACTCGCTGGCGCGAAAGCGGGGTTGATTTCTAAAACGATTATCACGCAGTTAACGATTTCATTTAGCGGGTTTGGTGCATTTTTACTTGTGCTTGCAGCATTTGCAATCGGGCTTGTCGTCGGCGCTGAAAAAGTTGCATTCGCAATTCCACATATTTTCTGGTCAATGCTTCAGCGCATTGGGAATATTCGATCGCCAAAACTCGCCATGCCGTCTCTCCCTTCGCTTCGAATTGGCCGAACGGCTGTACTTGAACAAGACGAAGAAGTGGAAGAAGAGTGGGGAGAAGATGAATACCCTGAAAATGAATACGAGGAAGAGTATGAAGAAGAATACGAGGAAGATGAATACGAAGAAGAGCCTGAAGATGAACCAAAGAAACGGCTAACGGCTTCTGAACTGAAAAAGAAAATGGCAAAGTTGCCTGTGCGTGTTGCGTCAAGTGGCAAGACTGCAAAAGAATCTGACATACAAAGACCTGACGACTTTGAGGGGTACATTTTCCCTTCGCTTGATTTACTTGAAGAACCACAAGAAGGTTTTGGTGATTCGATCGAGGACCTTGTTCGTCAGCAAGCCGTCGATTTAGAAGAAACATTACAAATGTATGGCATCGATGGTGAAGTCGCGAGCATTGAAGCGGGTCCAACGATCACGCTCTATTCCATCGACCTCGCTCCTGGCACGAAAGTTTCTAGTATCAACGGTGTTGCTAGTGATATTGCTCGAAGTTTGGGAGCACCTAATATTCGTATCGTCCCAAATACGGCGGGTCGCAAAACCGTGGGTATTGAAGTGCCGAATCCTGAACGCGAAACCGTGTGTATCAAAGAGTTGATGAGCAGCAAAAAGACTGAGAAAATGAAACTGCCGATGTTCCTCGGCAAAGACGCTTCGGGCGAGCCGATGGTAGAAGATTTAACAAAAATGCCACACATGCTTGTTGCAGGAACGACTGGTTCTGGCAAGAGTGTGTGCATCAATTCGATTATTGCAGGTTGGATGTACACCAAGCGGCCAGACGAGTTAAAACTTATTTTGGTTGATCCAAAAATGGTTGAGCTCAGCCAATTTTCAGACATCCCCCACCTTGCATGTCCTGTTGTTACCGAAATGGGTCGTGCCGCTGCAATACTTGGGTGGGCTGTTGCTCGGATGGAAGAGCGATACCAAATTTTTCAAAAGCTAGGCGTTCGGGACATACTAGGTTTTAACGAACTTACGGAAGACGAAATATATAAAATTCTCGATCCACAAACCGAAGAGGCGAAAGCTCGCATACCTATCAAACTCCCCTACATAGTCTTTATCATTGATGAACTCGCCGACTTGATGATGACTGCAAAAGATGTTGAGCAATCAATTGTTCGAATTGCGCAAAAAGCTCGCGCGGTTGGGATTCATTTGATTCTCGCAACACAACGCCCCGAAGCGAAAGTTGTCACCGGTTTGATTAAATCAAATATGCCTTGCCGTGTTGCTTTCAAAGTGAGCAGCGGTATGGACAGTCGGATTGTCCTGGACACAAAAGGCGCGGAGTTGCTTCTGGGGAATGGTGACATGTTGTATATTTCGCCGGGTACGACGACCGCAAACCGTTCTCAAGGGACGTTTGTTTCTCCTAAAGAAATTCGATCAGTTGTAAAACACCTGAAGGAAGTCGCTGCACCGAACTTCGAACGGAGCTTGGTTGCGATTAAGCCTGGTGGCGGTGCCGCTGGCATGGACACCGACGGTGATGTCTTAGAGCGTGATGACCTCTTTGATGACGCGGTTCGCATCATGATTGAATCTGGGCGTGGCTCGGTCTCGTTGCTCCAGCGCCGTATGGGCATCGGGTACGGCCGAGCTTCTCGCCTCGTCGATCAGATGGCGGTGGCTGGTATTGTTGGCGAGCACAAGGGTTCGGTTGCTCGTGAAATACTTATCTCACTCGAAGATTGGGATGAGATGCAACAACTCGAAGCCGACGATGACCCTGACCTCGAATAAATTGATTTAAATAATGTGGCTCTGAGACGCATTAATTTGCCGATAGAAATGAGGTACTTGTGGCACACCGCACTTGGCTTCAAGCCAAAAGTTGGAATCCAAGAGTAGGCGCCACAACGACCAAGGCAACGTGCCTTGGGCGATGTGCCCTCTCGAGGTTGAGAGGGGTTTAATGGCTCGGCGACGTCAAATGGGACGTGACAGTTGAGCATGGCAACGTTTACAAGGAGGTGATCAGTGATCGAATTTAATGACTGTACAAGAGGGTTTTGCATAACCTGAACCCGTAGACCCATCGGGTTTGCAGGTGCACAACCCCTACAGGACTATTGCTCGGTGGTTGCTTCTCGCAACCGCCGAGTTTTTTTTGACTCTGATATCCTGCACATATGCGCGAACCCTCCATATTGAAACAAGCAACTGCGACGTTACTCGAAACAGCAGAAATAATTACGCTCGGCGGAGGCGAGCGTGGCATTGAGCGCCAACACCGCCACGGTCGGCTCACTGCGCGCGAACGCATTCAACTGCTCGCCGATAAGGGCGCGCCTCAATTTGAGTGCGGCTTGTTCTTTGCGCACAACATGTACAAAGAATACGGCGGCGCTCCATCCGCCGGTGTCGTGACAACCATCACGCATGTCGGAGGAAAGCAATGCATGATCATCGCGAATGATGCAACCGTGAAAGCAGGCGCTTTCTTCCCGATGACTTGTAAGAAAATTATTCGCGCACAAACAATTGCCCAGAGCACGCGCCTGCCAATTCTGTATCTTGTTGACTCTGCAGGCGTTTTCCTTCCTCTACAAGAAGATGTTTTTCCTGACACCGATGACTTCGGACGTATTTTTAGAAACAACGCTGTTTTTTCTGCAAAAGGTATTTCGCAGATTGCGGCAATCATGGGTAACTGTGTTGCTGGTGGCGGCTATTTGCCAGTACTTTGCGACACACTTCTTATGACAGAAGGCAGCGGTCTGTATCTTGCGGGACCAGCACTTGTCAAAGCGGCAATCGGGCAAGAGGTAAACAACGAAGACCTTGGCGGCGCAGAGATGCATGCAGAAGTTTCTGGAACCATTGACTTTCATGAACCAGATGACGAAGCGTGCATCAAAAGACTGCAAGCACTTGTTCACAGCGACATGTCCGTACAACCTGTCAGCGAACCGCCGTATGAAGCAGTCGATGCCCCGAAGAAGCCAGAATATATTGATACTATTTTCAAATCAGCACCGCACGAACAATACGACATGAACGAATTGCTTT
>CAZURP010000158.1:0-4220 GCA_964623715.1 uncultured Isosphaeraceae bacterium
CTTCTTCTCGTAGTCGAATGACGATTTCGCGAACGGCTCGCATTACACGACTTTTAGCGTGTCGAACAGCTTCGGCCTTCATATCAAGTCTTTCGCCTGCGCGCTGAGCGCTCATGCCACGCCTGCCGTAAAGCTCAAACGCTTCCCATGTTTTAGGTTCAAACTTGGGGCGGGCTTCAGTCATCGCTTCTGAGAGTAAATGCTCCGCCCACTCTCTGTCAAACGCAGCTTCAAGTTCATCGCGGGGGTCTTCTGCAACGCGCATACCGTGTGTATCGAGATTTTGTTCTCGACGTTTTCGATAGCGTTGTCTGATTGCATTTAGCGTTATTCGTTTTAGGTACCCACGGAATCTGCCTTTGCTTGGATCGTATTCGAATTTATCTGTAACTCTGAAAAAGTTGAACAAAACATTTTGCATGATGTCATCCGCTTCGCTTGAAGGGAGTCCAGCATTTCGCGCAAACCCACAAATAATTGGACCATATCGATCTACAAAAATTCCCCATCCCATTTCTCTGTTCACTGTTTCATCTGATTTTAACTGGAGCAACAAATCCATATTAGTTTCGTATTTGCCGTTCACAGTCCGAACCATCGTCGGGATGTCGTCGCCTTTTTCTTCAAGTGGCGCCTCGTCGAGTTCTTTCACCATGTCTTTGTCGAGGGTGGAATCTTGCGAACCTATACGAATTAAGAATTTCCATGGACCGATTTGCACTAAATCGTCATTGTGAAGTTCGACTTCTTCCCCAGATTCCATTCTGATGGTATTCAGGTATGTGCCGCTTCGGCTTTTTAAATCTGTAAGAATCCAGTGCTCATTATTCCAAGCAAATTCAGCATGTTTTCGAGAAACATATCGATTGGTCAATTGATAGGAGCACTCGGGAGAACGACCCAGAATCAACTCTTCGCTGGGTAAAGCGCTGATAATGGGGAGCTTTTTCCCATGGATTTGGTTCAATAAGAGACTATTTGGATGTTCAGATGTATTTGTCACTCGCTACTTCTTCTCTAAAATAATACCAGAAAGGGCTTCAATTTTACCTAGTTTGCTATTTTTTTGACGCTAAAACGCATTTCGATGCTATTGTAGTGATGTAATTATGCGGAAAACAATGCATAAAGCAAGGTTTACGAATCAATGACAAAAAGCGACTTCCCAACTGATCCAAATGCTGAAACCATCGGTTTGCCCAGCGACGATTCTGGCAAGGGTAGCGTGCCGGAATTAGGCAAGTTTGTTACGCAGGGCATGCCATCAGAAATTGGTCGGTACAAAATCCTCGGCATCATCGCTAGCGGTGGCATGGGCGTAGTCTATGAGGCGATGCAGGAAGCCCCACGAAGAAGGGTTGCGTTGAAGATCATTAAGGCAGGCGCTGGAAGCGAAATGGCACTTCGACGATTTGAGTTCGAAGCACAAACACTCGCAAAATTAAGTCACCCAAATATTGCTCAAATTTTTGAAGCTGGCACTTGGCAAAACGAAAACGGCGAGAACCCATTCTTTGCTATGGAATATATTCCAGGCGCTATGGGAATCGTTGAATATGCACAAAAGCGCGACCTTTCTGTTCGTGACCGACTTGAATTGTTTGGTCATATTTGTGATGCGGTGCACCACGGTCACCAAAAAGGCGTAATCCATCGCGATCTGAAACCTGACAATATTCTTGTTGACAGTAACGGCGATCCAAAAATTATTGACTTCGGTGTCGCAAGAGCGACCGATGCTGATCTTGCTGTAACGACAATGCAAACAACGATGGGGCAACTCATTGGCACCTTGCAGTACATGAGCCCAGAGCAGTGCGATGCAGATCCTGATCGTATTGATACACGTAGCGATGTGTATGCGCTGGGTGTAATTTTGTTCCAATTGCTTTCTGGCAAGTTGCCGTACGATTTGCGACGTCAAGCGATTCATGAAGCAGTGCGGGTTATCAAGGAACAACGACCCGACTCACTCGGGACAATAAGCACGACGTTAAGAGGCGACATCGATACGATTGCGCTCAAGGCAATGGAGAAGGATCGAGAACGACGGTATCAATCTGCAGCAGAACTTGCCAATGACATTCACCACTTCTTGAACAACGAACCTATTATTGCACGGCCGCTCAGCATTGGGTATCAAGTACGTCTCTTTACCAAGAAATATAAAAGAACCTGCGCAGCCGTAGTTCTGCTTGCTGCATCAGTTATTCTTGGGTTAATCGGCACGACGATGGGGTACGTTGAAGCAAATGAACAAATGAAGAACGCGATTACCCAACAAGCAATTGCAGAGGAGCAACGTAACCTTGCCCAAGATGGTTTTGATGAAATACTCTCTATGGCGCACGTGTTTGGTGGAGAGTTTTATAATGGCGTTGTGAAACTCAATGCAGCAATGCAAGTTCGAAAGCTCATGCTCGACACGACACTTGGTTACCTCGAGTCGTTGAAGAGGAAAGCCGGCGAGACAGACGACATACAGAAAGAAATAGCGTTTATTCATACTCGACTGGGTTCTTACTTTGGAAGTATTCGTGGTTCGAATCTTGGCGAATTCGACAAAGCATTAGAGCACTACACATTAGCTCAATCGATGTACAACGAATTAGCACAGAACGGTGATGTGAAGAATAAGTACAACGTTGCACTATTGCATAACAGTATGTTTGATATTCACTGGGCAAATAAAGAGTTCATCAAGTGTTTATCGTCTTTGGACAAAGCGGATTCTGCTGTAGACATATTTATCCTTGAATTTCCCGACAGCCCTCGCGGTGGAAGATTGAAAGAAAGTATCGCAATGTCGAGAATTGACACGTATCTAGAGCTTGAAGATGCATCGAAAGTGAATGAACTTCTTCAAGCAAGCATCGACAACCGCCGAAAACGACTTAGAGCAGACGCAAAGAATGAAAAGTTCAGAAGGGATTTAGCGAACATCCTGCAACGCGCTGGGTTTACCCAAGCACAAATGAATGAGTTTGAATTGGCTATTGAGACGTATTCAGAATCTCGCGATATTTTTGTTGGGCTGGTTGAAGATGCCCCAGAAAATGGCAGAGCACCTCGCGATTTGGCGTGGGCAGAATATTTTCTCGCTGAAGCGATTGTTGCAAAAGGTGCTGTGAGTGCTGGTTTAGATCGTTTTGAGGTTGGACTTGTTCTGCTACAAAACCGCTGCGTAGCCAATCCCGAAGATGATGATTCCAGGAAAGACGTGCTTACAATGGTTGAGCTGTATGCTAATCGATGTAAAGAAACAGCTAATCTGGACCGTTCAGATGCATTTATTCGTGCGTTGCTCGCGACAATTCAGCCCGTTATTGAGGCAAATCCAAGCAATTACGCGCTTGCTGACATGTTCAACAAGGTACAAAAGTATCTCGTGAACGCCGACAATGTGGCGATTGTGGAATAAAAACAACGTTTTAACCCAAAATAGAGGGGGTTTTTAAAGTTTTTTTGTAATTGGGTTCACAAAATTGCTTTTTGCCGCGTAGTAGGTTAGTAGCAAAGGATATAAAAAAGAACAAAACAACGAACACAACCAAACCAAACACGTACAAATAGAAACTCTCTCCTCTCCTAATTTTCTCTCTCCCCTCTCTCCCTCTCCCAAATTTCTCCTCAAGAAAGAATAAACCCCCTTAGCATCGCTAAGGGGGTTTGTTCTTGGGTATTGATTACGAAGAGCGCTGTTTTTCTCTTAGTCACTCTCCGAGAAATCGGTTTTGAATCTGTCTTTCAAGGCACGAATTCCACGCTCGTCACCGATGATTGTAAGTTGGTCTCCCTCCTCAAGAAGCGTGCTTCCGCGGGGGACAACCATGTGGGCTCGGCGGTGAATCAGCGCAACAAGACAACCTTCTGGGAACCCAAGTGAATGAATTGGTAAGTCAATCAAGGGCTCTGTGGATGTTCCCGTTTCGAGCAGTAGTGAAGTGAATCGGTCTTCCCTGAGCAAGATTTCTTTCATCGACTGGTTCGTCGTTGCAGTAAGCCATCTTGGCATAAAACCATCTTGGTCGACATGTCCCGCAAGTTGCGCGAGTAAACGCAAATGTTGCGAAGGGTCTGATTCCGGGCTCACCAAGAAGAAGATAGCGTGAATTGCTTGTTCTTCGTGGTTGCCACCAAACACATCACCAATATTAATAGATACTCCGTCTCTGCTTCGTGCGATGACCATGAGTGGTCGTTCGATATCAGGCACTCGT
>CAZURP010000159.1:0-4207 GCA_964623715.1 uncultured Isosphaeraceae bacterium
ACACAAACAATGGCGCTATCGTTTCTCGTTCGGGATAAGTGCCGATTTGCACACTTGGTTTGATTATTCATGTAACGTTGTATGCAACAAACGGAATAAGCCCTGACACCTTCCGCGCATCTGTCCTTTTTCTCGTTTGCGGTGAACTCCTCATCTGTACCTTTTCAGCAATTACGATTTCTGCTTCGACCATAGCAAAAGAACGTGAAGATGGTTCGCTTGACTTACTGCTCACAACTTCCATCACGCCTTCAACCTATCTCCATGGAAAAGTTCGCGGGGTTGTTGCACACTTACTTCCAATAGTACTGATTCCATGCATAACAATGATGGTTGTCGGGTTGGTCGTTCTCGCTGATCCAACAGGCGCAGTGGTGAATGACACGCTGATTGCAAAACAACTTACTGATGTTTCATTTGCTATTCCACTTGCACTCTTTGTTCCAGCGTTACTTATGCCTTTGGTGGTCATTCCGTATATCGCTTTTTGCGTGACGCTTGGTCTGCTCTGGTCAATGCGGTCTAAAGGCTCAGTCGGTGCAATCATTTCGTCACTCATTCTTGTCTTTGTTGTTACGGGTGGTCTTGGATTATGCATCGCACCTGCGAGCAACATGGGAGACGTTGGAACTTTGATTGCTTCTCTCTCGCCAATCAATGATGTGTTTGCGATTTTAATACCCGTACAAACACTTCCCGAGGTATTGCTCGGCGGCGTAACGTCTGCAAATATTTCAATGGGCGTATGCTCTCTTATCGCGGGTGTCACATGGACACTCGTGAGTTATGGCTTGCTTCGAAGCATGGCGGCATCCTTTGTCGTCACTGTACGCCGACTCGCCGGAAGCTAAAACAAAGGGACAAAATAAAGGGGCTGTCCCTCAATTGAGAATAAGTCTCCATTCGTTGATTTTTTTATAATCAACGCGGTTTTTTTAGGAACCACCCGTGCGCATGACTTTCAAACTATCGGGAAATGGGTACGTTGCAAAGACACCCGTTGGAGCGAGTTCCCACATTCGAACAGATGGGTAGACGTCCCCTCGGTACCCTGCTTCGTACATTGTCCGCAAGACAGTTTCAAAACTCGGCTCATTTCCATCTTTCGCGACAAGACGATTTGATTTCGCGCCAAGAAAACTCACGCTCGCCATCGGCATACGATCCCGACGACCCTCGGTCATCTGCGCAACTTTTTCAAACCCTTTCGAAAAGTCTTCCATAGTGAATTCTTCACGGTTGAGTGGTCGGAGCAAGGCGAAAACTTTAACGTCGTCCATGTCGTACTTGAGCACAAGCGTCTTGTCTGGAGAAAGTTCGGCATACCCTCTCGCATATTTAGTGATGCTTTCGTTGTTCCATTGGCTTGAGGGGAGCGCATCTGCAATCAAACTAATGATTCCGTGGCTATTATCAACTGGGTTCACGCCACAGACAAGCGTTCGATATCGGCTTGTCAACATATCGTTCAGCAAGAACTGGCCCCATTGAATTCTGATGCGTTTTCTTGAGTTCTCGACTTGCCTTGGATCACCAACTGGCATAATCACCAGTCGATTTGCTTGGCGATCAGCTTCCATAAGTGCGTCGCCATCGCCATCGTAAATATGTGGTCGCTGTTCTGTGTAGGGTTTTGTTGTCATGATGGACTCCTTCGCATTAAACAAGAAGCGATGCAGGGTTTTCAATCAGTTCTTTAAGAGTTTTCAAATACATTGCTGCCATTGCGCCGTCGATGACGCGGTGGTCTAAACTTAATGTTGCAGACATTTCACGCCCAACAGCCAACTCCCCATCTCGAACGACAGGCTTCTCGATTGCTGCACCAACTGCAAGAATCGCGCTATTTGGAGGATTGATAATCGCAGTAAAATTATCCACTCCAAACATGCCAAGGTTCGAAATAGTAAACGTCGTGTCGCCCATTTCTTCTGGAGCAAGTCCAGATTCACGCGCTTTCTTTGAAAGATACGACGACTCTTGACTGATAGAGCGTAAACTTTTTTGATCTGCATTCCGAATTGTCGCAACGACGAGACCACCACCGCGTTCTTCGGGAAGCGCAATCGCAATGCCGACATGTACAGGACCGTGGTACAAAATGCAATCACCACCAAACGAAGCGTTGAACGCTGGATTTGTCGACATCGCGAGCGCGCAACACCGAACAAGAAAATCGTTGACTGACAACTTCACCCCAGAACTTATCAGCTGTTCATTAAGCGTCTTTCGCATTTCAATCAGAGGATCCATTGAAAAATCCATTGTGACTTGATAGTGCGGGATTGTTTGCTTCGATTCTACCAAACGCTTTGCGATAATTTGTCGCATATTCGAAAGTGGTTCGCTGCGATCTTGTTGCCAAGGCGCTGGTGATGCGAGCGCTTGCACTGGCTTCACTGGTTGCACGGGGGAAACGGGCGCACTCGTCGATACAACTTTTGTTGCAGTCCCTTGCGTCGTTTTCGCAGCAGAAGTTGTTTCAGTTGTTGCCTCAACAAGTTGCAAAACATCGCGTTTGATTATTCTGCCAGATGGGCCGCTGCCCTGCACCGTTGTAATGTCAATACCATGTTCTTCTGCCAAACGACGGGCAACTGGGCTTACACGAGGACCTCCCGCGGTTGGCCGATGCGTTGGCTCTTGCGTTTTAGGATGTGGCTCAGGAGCAGAAGGAGTTGTTGAGGCAGGAATAGTTTCAGTCACTGGATTACCCGAATCATCATCATCATCATCATCATCGCTTGAAAGGGTCGCAATGACCGTCCCAATAGCGACTTGGTCCCCCACACCAACCGTGAGTGAATCGACGACGCCGTCATCAAACGATTGCAATTCCATTGTTGCTTTATCTGTTTCAATATCAGCAAGTACGTCACCCGATGACACTTCGTCACCAACCCCCACGTGCCAATGCAAAATTGTTCCCACCTCCATGGTGTCAGAAAGTCGCGGCATTGTTATTTCAATAGGCATAGAATCTGGTTCCTATTAGGCATTGTATGTCGCTTGACGAACTGCTTCGCATATTTTTCGGGTGTTTGGCAAGTATGCTTGTTCTAGATTATGTGCGTAGGGTGTTGGCACATCATCGCTGTGCACTCGGAATACATGATTGTCAAGGTCGTCAAAGCAATAAGCATGAATTTGCGATGCTATTTCAGAACCAACAGAGGCAAATGACCATGACTGGTCAACCACCACGCAGGCGTTTGTTTTGCGAACCGATGCAACCATCGAGTCGATATCGAGAGGTCGAATTGTTCTGCCATCAATAATTTCGCAATCAATGCCTTCTTTGGCAAGTACCTCCGCGGCCTCTAAACAGAAGTGCAAAGGACGACCAAAACTAATAATCGTGCAGTCTTTTCCTTCGCGCCTTGTAAGTGCTTTACCAAATGGGATTGTGTACTCTTCTTCTGGAACATGCCCCTTTGTTGAAAGAAGACGTTCGGATTCTAAGAAAAACACAGGGTTGTCGTCTTGGATTGCGCTTTTCAGGAGGCCTTTTGCATCGTACGCATCGTACGGGATTGCCATCTTGAGGCCGGGCACATTTGCGTACATCGACTCGACACACCATGAGTGCGTTGAAGCAAGTTGGCCACCTGCGCCATCGTTCCCACGGAACACTATTGGACAACCAAATTGACCGCCTGACATATATAACATCTTTGCTGCATTATTCAAAATCGGGTCTGCCGCAACAAGACTAAACGACCAACTCATGAACTCAACGATCGGGCGTAACCCACGCATCGCAGAACCAATCGCCATACCGGCAAATCCACTCTCGCTAATTGGAGTGTCAATGACGCGCCGAGAACCAAACTCATCGAGCATTCCCTTGGAAACTTTATACGCGCCGTTGTATTGCGCGACTTCCTCGCCAAGCAAATAGACACGAGAATCTTTTCGCATCTCTTCACTCATCGCTTCGTTCAGCGCGTCTCGGAACTCAATAACTCGTTCAGTTGTTGCGACTTTCATGACGCATCCCCTTCGAGCATTTCTGGCTTGGACGTACCTGTATACGGACCCCAATGATCAGTAAAAACATCTTTGTACAGTTCGTCCATTGGGGTTTCTGGGGAATTTTTCGCCCATTCCACCGCCTGTCTTACTTGGGTTTTAATTTGCCTTGCCATTTGTTTCACAGCGTCTTCTGTAACTTCGTATTGTTCTTCAAGGTATCCAGTGAGCGAAC
>CAZURP010000160.1:0-645 GCA_964623715.1 uncultured Isosphaeraceae bacterium
AACTGCCTTGGATTGCACCCACCGTCACTGGTGTAATGACGGCTGTGTTTTCTTCTGAAATCGTCCAGACAAAATAACTACCGGGCTGTTGCATTACTGCTTTAAGAGGAACCATCACTGCCTTTTCTATCACTTGCAACTGCAAACGAACGGCAACGTACTGTCCAGGCAAAACACTCAGGTCATTCACAAACTCACCGCGAGCGAGAAAGGTTGAAGTCGTTGATTTGATACTGTTGTCAACAAATACCAGTGAACCTGTTGCAGTATGTTTCGTAAGCACACTATTTGCAACCGAAGCTTGCCCCTCCGAAGCGTTTTCACAAATTGAAATATCCATAGGAAGCACACCCTTTTCCATCAACGATTGAATAGCGACCAATCGATTCGCAGGAGGGTGAAACTCAACATACATAGGTGAAATCTGTGATATGTTTGCAAGTATTGCTTGCTTGCCAGGCCCTACAAGCGCACCGACATCCACTGTCGTAGCACCTATCTTCCCAGAGCTTGGCGCAACGACTGAACAGTACTCTACGTTCAACTCTGCAATCGCAACGCCTGCCTTTGCTTGTGCCACCTGTGCTACCGCCTGCTCAAGTTGAGTTTCCAATGTATCAAAGATTTGTTTTCAAATTTGTTGCA
>CAZURP010000160.1:655-4183 GCA_964623715.1 uncultured Isosphaeraceae bacterium
AAGTTTTGTTTTGAAATTGCGCCCGTATTTACAAGAGGTTCATTCCGATCGAATTCTTTCTGAGCATACGTTTCTTGCGCTATCGCAGATGCAAGCAATGCCTTTGCTTGGAGTAGTTGCGCATTAAATTGCGTTGCATCAATTTCGTAAAGCAAATCGCCTTTTGAAACAAGTTGGCCCTCTTGAAAATGTCGTTCTATTAACCACCCTTCGACTCGTGCTTCCACGTCCACTTCGTGCACAGATGTGGTTGTTCCAGGCAGAGATACATACGTAGGCAATGCACGCGCGGAAACGGTTTCCGATGAAACATTCGTCGGAGGTGGAGCACTCGGCGCTGGCGTGTTTTCTTCACATGCGCTTAATGCGCAAAAAGCTAAACAAAGGATTCCTATTCGACTCATTGCGTATTCCTCATTTGCGAAACCTCTGTAGATTCTCTGTTTTTCCAGTCCCCGCCAAGAGCTTTATAAAGGGAGACTACGTTTTGCGAAACTGCGCCGGTTTTTTCAACAAGCATAATTTGACTGTTAATAAAATTGCGTCTTGCATTTAACACTGTTTGCATTTGCACAATACCTGCTTGCTCTTCAGCTTTTGTTAGTTCAAGTGCTTCTAGAAGCGATGATGAAGCGTCGTTCCATGACTCTTGAACTTTGCCGGATTCAATCAGGTTTGATAACGATACTTCTACTTCAGCAAAAGCCCGAAGGACGGCCTGTTCCCAGGTGAGGAACGCGGCATGTGTTTTTTCTTCTTGCAGTTGTACTTGGTTGCGAAGCCGGTCGCCGTTAAAAATATCCCACGACAGTGATGGCCCAATACTCCACGCCCTGCTGTCCCATCGAATCAAATCATTTGTTGTCGTTGCTTCGTATCCAAAGGATCCAGAAAGTGAAAATTTAGGATACAAGTTCGCGATTTTTGCGCCTACAAGAGCTGTTTGTGCGGCAAGTGCTCGCTCGGCTTCGCGTATATCAGTACGGTGACGCAACATGTCTGTTGGAATTCCAACCGCAATCCGTGGTTTTGTCCTTGGCACAGGCGCCTGCGCAGACAACTGTTGCATGATGGATTGTATATCTGTACCAAGCAATACAGCGAGGCGAGCATATTCCTGCACCAATGTCATCTCCACTGTGGGAAGCTGCGTTACATTTTGGTCATACATCGCACGTTCAGTTTCAAGCAAAGATTTTGAAATGACACCCTGCGCGTACTGTGTTTCGATGAGTGCAAGTAATTCCTTCAGCGTGTCGATCGACTTTGCAGTAAGTTTTTTTGTTATCTGCAGAACGCGAATGTTAATATATGACGAGGCCACTTCCGCTCGAAGCGTAACAAGTGCATCTCGATAGTTTTCAAGCGCAACCCCTTCCATCGCACTGGCTGCTTCGACATTTTTTTCGATGCCGCCCCAAAGATCAAGTTCCCAACTTGCATCAAGTCCTACGGCGAAATCATTCACCGGTTTAGATTGCACATTAGGAAAGTTTGCCAGTGTCGGCGAGTTATTGCTCGCTTGTTCTCGTTCAGCCTGCCCCTTTACACCGATACTCGGCACTAACTCAGCTGAAGCAATTCCGTAAGTTGCACGGGCTTGAAGCAAGTTAGACACGGCTATCTGCAGCGTCAAGTTTTTCTTTTGTGCTTGCGAAATTAACGATACAAGCTGCGGATCGTCAAATCGATACCACCAATCAGAAACATCCAAAGCACCCACTTTAAAACCATTCGTCGCAGCAAAATGCCATGCGTCAGGCACCTTGCTTCGCATAGTTGGTGTTTCATACTTTGGACCAACGGTGCAATTCGCAAAGAGTAAACAGGACAAAAATATCGTGGTTTTAGGTTTCCGCATCACTTCCAAGAGAATACATTAAATACACTCAACAAACCACCGTTTGCCTCGCTTTACTATCGTGTGCCCTTCTTTGCGTAACCGTTTTGCTTGCGATTCCATACCGCCAGGGTATTTCGGATTGAGTTCGCCTTTTGCTTTGACGGTTCGCCACCAAGGCGTGATTCGTTTTTTGCCTTCATCCTCAGCTTCTTGCGCAGCGTTGGCTGACACCCATGCGAATATTCCACAACAAAGCGGACAGGCACTCGTTGCATTGTTTTCCTTCGCGAGTTTTTCTCGCATCTGGGCAATCGTCATCACATTGCCTTTGCGCACTTTCTTCATTATTGCATCAACTTGGATGGGCGCAGGAACAAGCATACGATCGCCGTACTGGCCTGCGCCTTTCCCCTTGGGTTTTATAATTTTAGGCAGATCCTTAGAATCCGCTAATTTTTCACGCCAACTCTTTTTTGGTTTTGCCATATGGCAAGAATACCAGAGTTATCCGGCTTTGGAAAAATGTGTTGTGTCCGTCGAAAGTGTTGTAATGGTCGTGTCAGCGACACCGTCTGCTGCGTCAAGCGCAGCTTTTCGAACGTTAAACTTTGAAAGCGCTGAAACAAGTTCTTCCGGCTTGTTTGTTATTCGCGATGCCGTTTCAGCGATTCGCTCTGCTGTCGACCAAAGGTCGTTTCGCATAGTTTGCTCGAGCGCTTCCGCTAAATCGATGCATGTCCAATAATCAACTGTTGTTTCTAGCATGTGTATTACCTTTTCTTCTTGTGTACCGCCAAATGCTATCGGCACGAGTTAGTCCAACGCTTGACATTCCCTGATACTGCGACCATCATCAACGTCCAATAACCAAAACAACAATCACTTTTCGTCTTTCAAAGTGACAGTCACATATTCAACTACTTACGAGCAATAGGGTTGCCGTCAGTCACTTTTCGTTTTTTAAAGTGACAGTCACTATGAAAAACGAAAGTTCCCCGCGATGACCGGCATCGTGGGGAACAGATTCGTTAGGGTGAGAAAGAGTAAGAAGAATGTTTAATCCAGTGGAATGACGTCGCCAGGACCTTTATAGACACCTCGCTGCCATGGCTCGATGTAGTAACCAGAGCCCTCGTCTTCGCAAGGTTCACAACTTAAAAAGTCAACATAGAACAACCACTGGTTCCAGATGGAACCCATATCTGTCCCGCTTGCGTACCAATCCAGAAGCGCTGCTTGTATACAATCCGCACTGAACGTGACGCACACAGTTGCAAATTCACAGTCATAGTTGTATGAAACCTGATTGAATGACCACCCAACAGTTGTCGCATCGCCATTAAAACAAACTGTTGCTGTTACAGACTGATCAATTGGCACAGGAACATAGCCATTGATGAGCCCAGATTCAAACACGTGTGCTTCATCCACGAGGAATGGCGAATCTATACACGTCGTAATATTGCCAAATGCATCAGCACATGCATTGCCACTTTGCAACGCTTCGATGACATCGCCGACAGTCAGCATATAGCCCTGAGACCAGACTGGATCTTGCCCACCAAAAACTGGGTACTTGCACACTGGCGCATCGGGGACCCATTCGAGTTCAGGACATTCTGTAGCAAAACAGACGTCACCAAGTGGCATCACGCATTGGGTTGGTGGTTGTTCGCAATCATCAC
>CAZURP010000161.1:0-4151 GCA_964623715.1 uncultured Isosphaeraceae bacterium
GATTGGAGTCAATTGACTAACATACGAACTGGTACAACTAATGGGGGCAGGTCATAATCATCCACGTATGATATCGAAATTACTGCGTTGCTCGCTGTCTTTTCCGAAGTAAGGACAAATTCCACTTTGAGAGTGTTTCACTGGCTTCTTGATGGACGGGTGCAACGTGCAAAATAAAATTCGCGACGCCTGTTTTGCGAGCAAGATCAACGAGTTGTGCTGGCACGAATGGGTTTCGAGGATTTGATTCGCTGTTGTTGTACTTCCACGACGATGTCAGTGAATCACCAACTTCAAGTCGGAATGGTTCTTCGAAGAATACCGTCTCTCCGTAATGTGAATCCCAACTTGAAATCGACAAGAGTGTTGTATCGCCTGATTCAATTTTCATCGAAGTACATTCAGCACCAGCGCGCGGTGTTATGCCAATGACATCAACGGTCACAGGCACTTCAATTGTTTCCCCAATTTCATACGCTTCGTCTTCGGGTTCAATATAAACTCGCCGAACCATTGTGATAATTTCTTGAACAGCACGAGAATTATCCGTCGCTGCGGGTTGTATTGCAACCGTACACGAAAGTTTTTCTTGTTTTCCGCGAGGACGAAAATGTGTCTCTGCAATAAGATCTACATTCGCAGGTATTTCCCAGTGGAATCCTTTGGGCAATTGTATTGTGCCGCTACCGGGACCAATCTTTCCATGCGTCCCCGATGGAACCCATCCGATGTCACCCATCATTTCGTACCCCGGCTCATCTGGATCCCAACTGTCAAAAGTGCGTCCCCTTCCCTGATGGTCGAAGACAAACGCAACCATTTGCACTGCGCGAGGTGCTGTTGTCTTGAACGTGAGCGATGTCACTTTCATAGGATTTGCATTATTGATAGGCAACACAAACGTTTGTTTATCGCGAATTCCTGTGTGCCACCTTGCTTCGCTTTCTGCTGGAATAATCCAAGGTGTTTCTGGATTGGTTCGACCAATTGCATCAGGAACTAACAATCCACCGCCGCAGACTACAATTTCTGGTGATTCACCTTTGAGTTTGCCTGCATCAATCCACTTCTGTATGGTTGCAATTTCTTCTTTTGAAATATCGCGCTTGTGACGGACGGGTAAACTTGCATCATCCACAATCCACGGCGGCATCACCCCTGAACTTGTCAATTCAACAATAAAAGATGCTCGGCCTGCGACATCTTCGTACGAAAGTAAATGAAATGCTCCTGCACCACGAACATCGTGGCAAGGCATACAATTGTTTTGAATAATTGGCTGCACATCTTTTGTCCACGTTGGACCTGCAGGCTCTTCTTGTGCAGCGACAAGTGCAAACACGAATTCAATCATTGCATTTTCTCGATCACACAACCTGTTGGCGTTCGATACGCAGGCGAGACAGATTCATTTGCAAATGCCGCATCAATCGCATCGCGGACATAATGCTTTGTTGCTTTGTCTCGTCGGTTGCCGGGTGAATCAAACAAGTTGTTGATCAACCCTTGATACACAACGACTGGATTTCCATTTTTGTCGTATCGAACAACAACCGCCTCTGGTGTAACTGTTGCATCAAACTCTTTAACGAGTTCATGGTTTTTGTCTACAAGAATTTCCATTGTCAAACGATAATCTTTTGCATGATCATTTGCATCTGTATACGTTCGACCCTCCCAAACATGCACGAGTAACAATGATCCACCTCGCGCTTGTAGGTCCTTGTGAATTCTTTCAATTTCAGGTGCAAGTGCGTTCGCGATTGGGCAATCAGTACTACTGAAAACGACGACCTCAACTGTACCACTTTCACCTTGTAATAGAGAACTTGTTGTATTAACAGCACAACCGCTTAAAAAAGCGGTTGTGATGAGGAGAGTTAAAAAAACAAATTTCATTATTTTCTTTTACGTGTTGAATTTGCAGGAGGTTCTGGAGGTGCAAACCCAGCACCGCAGAATTGTTCTGCGTATGCTTGACAAGCAGCATCCCAATCTGTGCAACAATATTCCCAGCCCGGAGAAGTGTGCACACAGTTGCACACCGTTGGAGGGATTTGGTTTGTTGCACAAGCATCACAACCACCGCCTCCACCACCGCCGCCGCCGCCGCCGCCAACAAAGTTAGACATCTCTGGTTCACCGTGATAACAACCCATGATCCAAGGGAAACCATTTGGATCTTCGCTGTATGGAAGTGAAGTGTGGTAGTGGTACCCACGGATCGCATCGGTATGCCCATGACAATCGTCAAGGGGATGCAGCATATCGCTATGCGCATCAACGCCGTCTGCTTCCCAAGGGCCAAAAATTGGATATCCATCAAACGCATACCCAATGACTCCACTGTGCCCATCGGTTTCCATCGCATCAAGTGCAGGTGACCATTGGTGATAGTGGTATGAACCATCAAGGGATGGATGACCGTTGTACTCGTCAAAACAAATTGTACTCGGCGCATCCACACCACCAGCATCGTATGGGTTATACATTGCAACACCGTTTGTGGAAAGCGCAGTCGGTCCAAACTGGTCTAGATATTCAACTGCAGGATTATCAGTTGGAGTAGCGACCATCGGAAGATAAATAGTTCTGTTCTGGTCTGTAACTGTGTTTGGATTTTGGCACCCTGTTGAACCATCAAATGGGCCTGTTGGATGATCTGGAACACCGCTTGTATGAATGACAACAAAACCAGCGTCGTAATCGAACGTCACTTGGGTGTCATCAGTAAATGGATGAATGGATTCGCAGTCGGCGCCCCATTCATCAATGAGCATTAAGATATCACCAACATTAACAATGCCATCACCATTGCAATCTGCGTTTTCATCTGATGATCCCCACGCATCGATGATCGCTAAAATGTCACCAACTCCGACGCCCCCATCGCTATCAATATCAGTTGCACAACCTAAACCGTAGGGCATTGCAATAAGAGCCGAACCAAATAGTACAGAGGATAAAACGCCAATTTTTTGTGAAATAGGCATATTTCTTTCCTTTCGAACCAATGAAACGTAGCATGAATGGGAAATATTGCCACTTTTTTCTTAGATTTTCTGTGCCTTTTATAGGGGTTTTTCAGGGGCTTGAACCTAAATCAATGCACAATCCGACCACAAACCAGTTTATTGCTCTCTGACGAGAGGTTTTCAGGCGAGAGAGATTCTATGTTTACTCCACAATCAATCGTTTTTCTTTCTGGAACAATCCTCGCATCATCCCTCGCAAGTGGCAGTGGACTCGGACCGGCGGATGGATTTACGATTTTTACGCTCGAGAGTTATCAAGCAAACAACACCGACTGCACTGGGCGTGTTGCTGTTGGAGGACCAGCAACGTACAACAATTTTGGCGTGGGCTCAGGACTCTCAAATTCAAACGGAACACGTGATGATCTCATTGTTGCAGGGAATTTAACTTGGAACAACGGACAAAATTTTAACGGCAATATTCAAGCAGCTGGTCCAACAACATTGTTGAATGTTGGATATCCAAATGGAACTGTTGGCGATTCTGTTTCTATAGATTTCGATGATGCTGAAATTGAACTTCAAGAATTATCTGATGATTTATTTTTAACACCCGCAAACGGGAATGTTTCCAACACATGGGGGCAACTCTCTATGGTCGGAACAGATAGTGAACTCAATGTGTTCCTTCTTACGCAAAGCAATCTCAACCCACTTTGGGGCATGTCAATTACTGTGCCCCAAGGATCAACCGTACTTGTCAATGTAGATCATCAAACGATGCAACTCAATAATTTTCAGCCTACGCTGAGTGGCTGTGATGAAACGAGTTTATTGTGGAACTTTCCAGATTCAGTTTCCATACAAATGAATAGTATAGGATGGAAGGGAACGATTTTAGCACCCAACGCGAGCATCCAATTCAACAATGGACAAATTGATGGCGCGCTCGTTTGTCGGCTGATTCAGGGAAACGGCGAATCACATCACGCTCCCTTTGATGGCGACCTTCCTACCGACGATGATGAACACGATGATAATGATCTAGACGAATCTTGTAACTGTTGCTGTCATGATAGCGACGATGATGAAGATGATTCAGATGATGAAGAATACGGTGGAAACGCCGCAGCAGGAAACGACGATAGCGACGATGACGATGATGAAGAAAGCGAC
>CAZURP010000162.1:0-4122 GCA_964623715.1 uncultured Isosphaeraceae bacterium
CAGTGGAGCGGCCGAGAAGTGGGAAAAACCCGCCAAATGGATGTGGCGGTGGCCCCCACTCCTTGCAATTCCACAGGACAGGAGGCGTTTTAATGCTACAATCAGTGCATGAGATTCGTGTCAAACCTAGCAACAAAAATGGGAGTCGCACTCTTTGTGATTTCTGTTGCTTCAGAAGCGATTGCATCAAAACAATCTGATCGGACAGAGGCCGCGTTGAGACAACTTCAATCTGCAACGAGTAATCAACGTAGCGGGCAACATCTGACAAATCTTTCTGCGCTTCGTCATTTACGTGATACAGATCTTCGCCCATTCTTTTCGCAATTCACCCAGCATGCCGACTGGACAGTGCAAGTACACGCCGTTCTGGGAATAGCGGAACTCAGTGAAGAACAAACTATTGACCCTTGGATTGTGCAACAAGTTGCTCCGACCGCACGTGAACATCTCATTGAACGGGCTCTTGTCGACAAACTCATTCAAAAAGAACAAATGATTACTTTGCTTAAGTGGCCACCGCTTGAAGCAACCCCACGGCTACTACTCATGGCTGAACTGCAATCATTAGGAGACGAGGATTGGCCGTTAGACAAAAATAAAGTCGGAGAACTTGCGAAATCGACTGATTTAACTGTCGCGATGTTTGCTTCACTTCTTTCCGAAAATGAAAACAACATCCAACGAACGACAAAATACCTACGGCGTGCAACTGCAACAAACCGTGATAATGCACTCCAGCGAACGATGCGGCTTATCAGGCAATACCACTTCGCAAGCGCATCTCCTTGGTTGGTTTCACTTTTAGAGGACGGCTCGGTTCCACTCACTCCCAACCAGCGGTACTGGACGCTGTACACGCTTCTCTCTGTAGACGACAACGCAGGTCTTGAAATTTGGAACAGAGAAGTTTCCGTAAACCCGAGCAGAGTAGACCAAGCACGGTACCTCATGATTGTCCTCGAAGCGGGCATTACGCCAACCGTTGAAATGCGGGAACGATTACAGATTGATCTCTCTGACCCCCTTCTTGGCACAATGTTTATGGCAGGATTACTCAATGGGCTTACGACAGAAGCGAACGAGGAAGATGTCTCTTCACTGACGATGCTTGCTGCACAAGGACACCGAGCATCAACAGACTGGGCATTCCGCCTCGCTGAGAACCTCCTCACAATTGAGCGAGCAATTCCTTTCTACAAAACTCTTTCCACAATCCAAGAAGAAGTTTCTGGATTACGTAAAGAAGTTGCAATTCGTGCATTTACAAAACTCATCGAAATCGCACCCGACCAAGCGTGGGAGATTTTGCAAAACACAAAAGACGACAGTGAGCAACAAGAACTTCTTCTTCTAGCAATGTTGCAACTTGCGAACGAGGACGCAACCAAGCAAGCAGCAAAACTTCGGCGTATCGGTGTAAACAGAGCGGATGTCCTCGCGCTTTTGCTTGTCGCAAGGTCGAACGTTCCATTGCAAAAGAAGGACCAAGACTATCTTGGAATCATAGCCGCAGGCGGTGGGCATCTTGGACCTGCGCTTGAAACACAAGCCGCATGGCTCTATTTGAAACGAATGGGTTTAGCCGATAAAGCGCTTGCTGCAGTCAGCACACAGTAATTCCTATGTCTTCAACTATACCTCTCAGTTCTGCTGATATAACAGACAGTGAAATTCGAGCAGCATCGGATGCTTTGCTTGGTGAAAAACTCGCCCTCAGTTCTTGGACTGTTCGCTTCGAAAACGCAGTCGCAAAACACGCAAATAGTAATTACGGCATTGCAACAAACTCGCCCTACAGTGCCATGCATATAACGCTTGAAGCGCTAGGCGTGCAGCGCGGGGACGAAGTGGCAATTCCATCATTCGCGTTCCCCGCAACTGCGTCTACCATCTTGCACCTTGGTGCTACGCCCGTGTTCGTGGATTGCGACCCCCGCACGATGAATATGGACGCCATTGATCTCGAAGCAAAAATCACCGAAAAAACGAAAGTAATAATTGCGACCCATACATTTGGCAACCCCGCCGGCATCGATGCTATCGCTCGCGTTGCACAAGAGCAAGAAATACCACTCCTTGAAGATGCTAGTCAAGCAATAGGTAGTAAGTTAAAAGATCGAAAAACGGGAACGTTCGGGCGAGTTGCGATTTTTGCGTTTCATGCAAATGCTCAGTTAACAAGTGTCGACGGCGGAGTCATTGTGCCGGAGGACGACGGTCTCGCGACTCATTGCAGAGTAAAACGAAACCACGGATTCGTAAGCGACCCCACAATGGGCACTGAAGAACTGCACCTCGTACGAACGGATGAATTGATGCAATCGATGGGGCATGGTGCGCGACTAAGTGAAGTGCACGCAGCGGTCGGTGCCGTGCAAATGAAACGAATGGACGAGATAATGCGCAAACGAGATGCTGTTGCGCAGTGGTACATGCGTCGCCTCGGTGGCATTGCTGACATTTCTTGCCCTACCGTTGAAGACGGAATCCTAATGAGCTGGGACGGATACGTCATCCGGCTGAGTGATCGATTTTCGCGAGACGACAGGGATGAAATAATTCGCGGGTTGCATCGACACGACATCGGCGCTGCTGATTACTTTCAATCGATTACAAAACTTCCCGTGTTTTCAAAACACACTGAAAACGCCTCGTGCCCAGTGTCGGAATCCATTTCGGAACGTACAATCGCGTTGCCTTTTTACACAAAAATGACACAACGCGAGGTGGACATCGTTGGGCAGACGCTCGAGTTAATGCTTACCCGTGGAACGTTCTCGGAAGATTAACCGCATTTTGTAAGTTCAAGTTGTGTTCCAGTTGTGACTTCGACAACGGGTAACTCTTCTGAGTCGTCTGCTGAGATGATTGCTCGGAGAACTTCAACCTTCCGCGCACCTTCAAGAGAATCGATTGCCTTCCTTGCAAGAGGATGGTCCATCTGCAAAATCTTTTCCGCTTCTTCTTTCGGTGACTCTGCAAGCGAGCAGAAGACTGTTTCCTGCTCTCTGCGTCTTCTCTCTGGAACCAAGCCTGCTCCTAAAACAAGGAAGACGCCAACGAATAACGCAAGTTGTTTTACGTAATACTCTTTCGTGTTGGCAAGGGGAATAGCGGTGGCGTGATCTTCGACAATTGAAATTGTAACTTCTGCACGTGGAGCGATTTCTCTCACAATACCTTCTAGGGCGTTCAGGACAAGCGCTTGGTTACCGACTTGCTCACTTCTTTTCTGGACCCATGATTGCGGAAGTGAAACTCGAACAACCGGAGTTGCATCATCAATCCAAGGAATATATTCTGTGACCCCATTTTCCCTTTGCAAGAGCACTGAAATAGACGCCATGGTCAATCCAAGGGCTCCCTCAATGTCTGTTCGAATTTGACTTGCTTCATGTTTGGATTGCATAGCAGAAGGCATTCCAGTTGCAATCGCTCCGAGTTTGGCGTTGATGATGTCCACGTTTTCAGAGAGCAAGCCCGATGTCGCATCAGCCACAATTGTACGAATAGCAACAATTGTTTCAGGAGGAATAGTTTCCGCTGTGGGCTCAACCATCACGCAAGCGGACAGTTGACGGCTCGGTTGCCCAATACCCTGTTTTTGATCATCGGTGAGCAAAACGGTTGCCTTTTTGACACCCGAAAAATTCCGAATCATTTCTGCTAACTCTTCTTGGCGGGCTGCTCGAACTGAATCTCTTTTTTCCACGGATGTTTTTGGCATAAATGCAAGCCAGCGACTTTGGGGCTTGTTCTCGCTTTCCTCAAAATCGGTCTGAGGTTGAATATGCTCCACAACGCTTGCCTGCTCAGCAGAGGGTGCTCGGCCATTCACTGACCAGAGAATACCTGCAGTAATACCAATAAACCCAAGCAGCAACATGGCTTGTTTGGTTTTTGAGCTTGCTTGCTTCGATACTGAAGGATTGCCGTTCACAAAATACCTCTGTGCGCCTACTCCAGAGGCGCAGGCATAATTCAACCGCAGCGCATCCATGCACTGCACACGTTGTTATCGGCACTAGAACCCCATTCCCGCCATTATTTCGCGGATTTGTCTACTATTCCCTTTTGAAGAACCACCTGATAAAACGTCTCTGAGGAATTTATTTCTCT
>CAZURP010000163.1:0-4085 GCA_964623715.1 uncultured Isosphaeraceae bacterium
AATGCTGCGCCTCGGCAAGGACGTTTAAAACGCGCCGGGATTGCCGCCACCACCGCCACCACGAGGTCCTGTCGGAGGCATCACTGGCTCTTCAGGGTCTTCGCCGTCTTCTGAACCATCCCCTTGGTTCCTAACTTGTTGCTGCAGCTGACGTAACTCGTTTTTCTTCGCTTCAAATCCAGGACGTTTTTCTCGCACTTCGCCTGTTTCTAGACTCTGTAGAAGCACCAAGTCGCCCATTGAATCTTCGAGCACGTCGAGGACAAACCACGAAGCGCCGCTGTCACTCTCACCCTCTTCAAGGGGTTGCCCAACGTACACAAACCGCTCTTTGCTCACCCATTCGCCATCGCTGAAGGAGAACGACTCAACCGTGACATGCCCACGATCTGATGGACTCGGCGATAGTCCCTCGTCGGACATTTTTGAATCAACCACAAACCATTGCTTGGACTCTTCAACTTTGACACCAGCGGTCCATGCACTGACAGCAGATGGAATCGTGACGCTCTGCGCAAGTGTCTTTTGCTCTTGGTACAGACTTGGTTTGTGGCCAAAAAATGGATTGGCCAATTGCAGTGTCATTCGATATCGATAGGTTTTTCCTGGATCAACAGTTACGTCGTGCGCCCAGACCCAGACATCGCCAGTCATTATCACTTCGGCAGTTTCGTTTCTCTCAGCACGGAGTGTTTCTATCTCTGCTTCAATTGCTTCTTTTTCTTCGAACAACGCTGCGAGTTGGTCATTTTCTCGAGCCAATCGCTTTTGAAGACTCGCAAGCTTGGAACTACCCCCGCCTCGGCCACCACCGCCACCACCAAGTGGCGCACCGCCACCGCCCTTTTTTTCCTCCTCTATCCGCTCTTCGGTCTTCGTTATCTTCTTCGCTTGGCGAGAAATCTTTTTCTCTATCTTGTCAAGTTCTTTTTTCAATTTTCCCTCGGGGCTGTCGTCTTCAACGGCTTCTTCACCTTCCCAGACTTGAGGTGTGTCCAATCCCTTGGGCTTTGCGCCTTTCAAGCGATAAAAATCTGGCTTAGTGATCTGTTCCTGGTCACCACTTCGCAGCTTACTCACAATCGCGTCCCGCTCTAAAGCGTCCACTTCACCTTCAGCCAATTGTTCTCTAAAAGAAAGCTTCCCCGGAAGCACAGACACGATTTCTGCATCTGACCATGCTTTGCCCTGAAGTTCTTGCCGTTCAATTTGAATATCAAACACATCAGCACCATTTTCATACCACTGGCTCGGAATAGGATCAAGATCATCACTGGAAGAAGCAAAAGATTCGACGACAGAATCAATATTAAATTTAGCCGCAACTTGTACCCATGTCATGTCATGCGGAGGGCCACTAATATTATCGCTTAACGATTCGACATCGTTCATCTCCGCTTCTGCGATTGTGCCGTACCATTGCCTCGTGCGAATCTCGCTCGGCGCGTCAATCGCTGGAACAGCGTACATACGTAGTTCTGACTGCACGCCTTGACCACTATCGACATCGCCCATCATGTCTAGGGTTGGAAACACGACACGGCTGTTTGGTGAAACTGCACCCGCGAGGTTGTTCTCAAACGCAGAACCAAGTGGAGCTGGTTGTGTAATCTCAATTGGAGAAGGCGATCCGTCACGCAATTTGGCCTCGAGCGATTTTGCTGCGCTCAAAAGTTCATCATCAACCGTCTCAGTACTTACAACGTGCTTGCCTTCGCGCACTTCAATCTTTGAACCAAATGCTCCCCATGCAAACCAGCCCATCACTGCAATTGCAACAAGGAGTACCGCGTACTCTATGTACTGTTCCCAAACACTTGTGCCTTTGGTTTTCATATATCCATCATCCAATCTTGTCCGCGAAGACAATTAATCTTTCTTCGTCACTGTAATTCCAAGGGCCTTCTTCACCGCCTCAGGCATAAACTCTGTTGTCCATGAACGCAACCAAACAGATTCGAGCACCAATGTCATTTTCGACACAGACGCTGGACCAAAATCGTACCCATCTGCAAGCGCGACAAATTTATCTTCTGGTTCCAAATCTAGATCAATTACCGTGTAAAAGTTGAATGCAGAAAACCCGTCAAGAATTGCTGGGATTCGTTGCGTATCAACTATTAACTGAATTCGTACTTGGAACACATCGTACAAATCGCCACTTGTATGACCAGTTTGAGAGGTCGCCAAGGAGCCTGTCTCGTCATCACGCGTTGGTGGCGCTGGCGCCGTTGGACCGCCGGTTGGTCCTGTTGGTGGTTTTGGTTTACCTCCACTTGGCCCGCCTCCCGGACCAAATGGGCTTGGTCGACCACCGCTTGACGGGCCACCTGGCCCCATCGGTCGCGGAGGCATGCCCGGTTTGGGCCCAGTTGGAGCTCCTCCACCGCCAGTTGGTCTCCCACCACCTGTTGCGCCTTCTTCTTCTGCTATTGTTGGCATTCCCAAAACTTCGAGCATGATTATTTGCTTGATCGGCGAGGTGATAACTGCTTGCATGTCGTTCATCGAGGCAATTGCTCCAAGAACATCTGCAACAACCCAATATCGCCATTGCCAGTTAAACATTGCGCCAACGCTTGGAATAGTTGTTATATCGAATGCAGGAATGTTCAAAGCAGACTCTTCAAAATAAACGCTTATGTCTTCTGCGTGCGTTCGCAGTCGTGCCATTCGAAGTTTTGCGAGATGTTTTTCAAGACCTGCCCGCTGTTCGGTTGTCAAATCTGCATCTTGCTTCGTGCTTAAATTCGTTTCCATAAACCGAACACGTGCATCTTCAAGGTACACAACAAGATCGTCGGTTGAGACTGGACTGCCTGACCGTAACGCTTGTGGAATTTGTTTGTATTCCGTCTCGAGCACGCGGTAGAATTGTTGTGGTAATGTTTCTCGCTGGTCTGGAGGTGGAGCGGGAAACAACGCCGTTGAAAAAACAACATATTCTTTTTTATTCAATGCTATTGATTTTGATACGACTTCTTCTGCTTCTACTTGAAGCGTTCCTGTTACTTCTACGTATGCATCAAGCAACGCTTGGTTCACAGCCACTTTTGAAGTTTCCGTACTTCCAGGTGGTGTTACGTTTGTCGATTGCAGTTTGTCAATCTTCTTAAAATTAGAAGCACGCTGTTTGAGGGATTGTTGTACTTGTTCTGTCATCCCCGTTGCAACCATGGGCAAGCCAACAACGGCACCAATAGAAACCAACAGTAAAATAACAAGAACAATGTTTGCTTTACACCACGCAGCGATTTGTTGCGTGTCTAAATCTAACCCTTTTTTCTTACTCATTTTCGACCGTCCGTTCCAGTGCCGTTTGCATTTTGTCTTGGCTGTGGCAAGACTTCGACTTCAAAAGTTACCAACGCTCGATACCATGTTTCGCCCTGCTGATGTAGTTGTGCGCCAGTGTGCTCAGGGAGTGGTGCAAGTGTATTTAATGATGCTGCAGAAACTGCTTCAAATGGTACAGATGCATCGTTTGCATCAGGCGAAGATCCTCCGCCTCCGCGGCCACCTGAACCACCGCCACCTATTGGGCAGCCACCACGACCACCAGAGCCTCCGCCACCGATTGGGCCTCCGCCACCGCCACCAGAGCCGCCACCGCCGATGGGGCCACCGCCACCAATTGGGCCTCCCCCACCTCGGCCACCTGAGCCACCAGATCCACCGCCAGAACCCCCGCCACCGCGTGGAGCGTTTCCACCACGGCCTGTTGTTGGAGCAACATAATCTGGGCCGACCATTGTTTGAAGCGAGGATGGATTACAACTCACGCTACTACTCACAATGCGGTAAGGCACTTGTTCACGATCGCCAGTTGGTTCTGTATTGGCTCGGAGCCACGCAGCAACATGGTCGTTCAAAAAAGCGACAGGATTATCGTGGCTCAAGTCAACTTCCATAGACACAGTAATTTTCGTTGGGTCTTTTTTCGTCGAAGCAGTCATCGCGCCGCTTAAGAAATGCAGTTGCACGAGCGGTCTCGTTCCTGCCTCTGGAAAATCGTTCAAAAAATCAGCCAAGCTCATAGTGCGATTATCAGGCCCCGCGGAAGCAAGTGCGTCAGCTGAATCCTG
>CAZURP010000164.1:0-4073 GCA_964623715.1 uncultured Isosphaeraceae bacterium
CGCCGATATAGTTGTTGTTGCAATCTGCTTGATCAGGGTTATAGAGATAGCAGTTGTCAACGATATCGAAGACACCGTCTTCGTCTAAGTCGCTTAAGTCACACATGTTTGGGTTGCCGGGAGTGTCAAGTGCAAGTGAATCCCAAGAGCCGAGATTCCAATCACCACCATCTGGGCAACGGAAGACGTGCGATGGCGCATATTCTCCAACTGGACCAAGTACGATCTCAGAGTAGAGAAGGTCGAGTACTTCGCCTTCGTATCCAACTTCAAGAAGGGAGAAGCCGTCTACAGTTTCTGACCAGAACTGAATATCTATAGTGCCATCACCGTCCACGTCAAGGTCATCACCAAGGACAGCAGTCAGTCCGCTCACTAGCAAATGTGTCACGTTGTCGGAATTCTCTAGGTTGAATCCTTCAATAATGACATCAGGGATTCCAATTGTCATATCTGGGCGACCGATTGAAAGAAGACCATCGTCAGCAATCACAAGTCCTGTTAAATCAATAACCGTTTCAAGAACACCCGAAGTGTCCGCTCCATCATCACCAATAACGATGTAAGAATATCCATCGAGGGGTGTGCCGGCAGGGCCAATCAATTCGATGAATTCATCGAAATCTGTGCCAGACTGGTCGGTACGAACTTCGTTAATCCCGAGACCATCAACGCCACCACCTGGGTCACATTCAAGACCGAAATCACTGATGAGTTGCAACACGTCGTTCACGTCGATGCAACAATCGCCATTTGGAAGAGGTGCGACATCTCCTGCAGGGCGGAAAGTGCCGTCACCGCATTGCCCCCAAGCGCCGATGACTGCAAGAAGGTCGTCCACTGTTACTGTGCCGCTACCATCAATGTCTGCTGCACAATTTGGAAGTGGATCATTGCATGGGTCAGGGAGAGTTGCTTCGCCGAATTCAATAGCTTCAACGATAGCCATTTTTGGGAAACCCAGTAATGAAGGATTTACCCATTGCCCAATACCACATTCACCATCAGTAGTTTTCATCCAAGATGGAGATGCTTCACCTGCGGCATTACTACCGATTTTTCTATCCCCAGGAAATGCTTCAGGCAAAACGATTTCAATAAAGAGGAGTGAATCTGGTTGGATAGAGAAGGGAGTAGCTGCAGTTGCAGTTTCATACGAAGGGGATGCTAACGTTGGAATTGTGTGCTGGATTGAGCCAATCAACCAAAGGTCAGAACCATCTGGCTGTGGTCCTGCAACACCGTTTTGATCAATATAAATATTGACTGTTGCAACTGTTTCGATTGTGTTGCTTTCCATTGCAAAGTGTACACATGAAAGTTCAACCGCTTGGCCGGGGAGAGCTTGCGAGAGGTCATGACTACGGCCATAGCTGTGTGCTGGTGTTCCACTTCCGCCAAAGCAGTTAACAGAATTGCCTTCGATAATGTTTGCCATATCGAAGCTCTCAGAAACGAGATCATTTGCTTCGTTGCACATGGTAAATCCAAGACCGCGAAGAGTTGCACCTTGGGGTTGCGTGCCTAAACGAAGGGCAGCCCGCTTGGATGGCGCCGTTCTTTGTGGGGTAGCTGTGGCGGTTGCCACAAGGGAATAGGATGCTACTGCAGTAGCAACGATACTAGTAAAAATCGTTCGACGTGAATACATCTATTAGAGCTCCTTCTTGTCTTTCTCTCTACTCAAGCATGCAACATTTGCATGCGTATATATATAGTAGAGCCAAAATAGCCGTATGCAATACTAAATAAGCGATAAATAGAGACAATGTCAGACATTTTCCCTGCTAAAATACCCTTCTTACCACGCATGCCGGAGTGGCGGAATTGGCAGACGCGCCGGATTCAAAATCCGGTTCCCGTTAAGGGAGTATGGGTTCGAGTCCCATCTTCGGTATTTACTGAGTGACAGTCACCAAACGGTGACTGTCACTCTTTTTTGTACTTTAAACACCGTTTTTTGTTTGCGGTGACAGTCACCAAATGGTGACTGTCACCGCGTAGAGCAGTCACGCGGCTGCCACTCAGTGTACGATGGCGAGTATGAAACTAGCAGTCATTATTCCCGCAGCAGGGGCGAGCACCCGTTACGGTGCGAAAGACAAACTCGCTGAAGATTTAGGCGGAAGGCCACTCCTACTTCGTACAGTCGAATTCTTTACAAAGCGTGAGGATGTCGCAGAAATTGTTGTCGCTGGCCCCGTAGAGACCTTTGAATCCTTTAAGGAACGATTTGGACCCTCCTTAGCTTTTCACGGTGTAAAGATCACTGCAGGTGGCGCCACTCGCGGTGAATCCGTACGAAATGCGCTCAAACTTGTTACAGATTCCATTGAGTACGTTGCAGTGCATGACGCAGCCCGGCCAGCGGTCTCTGAAGACCTCTTCAACGACCTTCTTCTTGCTTGCAGTGAATTCGACGCTGTTGTTCCTGCGCTTCCCATACATGGAACAGTTAAAAGAACTGAGGCAACTTCAGAAAAAATCACCGAGGACGACAAAGTCGTCGAATCGATTCTTGGTGCTTCTTCACAGCCCTCGGTCGAGGCTTGCAAAGTGCTTGAAACAATCGATCGTACCAATCTCTGGGAAATGCAGACCCCGCAATTCTTTTTGTTATCGCTCCTAAAACGTGGATATGAGAAAGATTCTGCTCTCTACTGCACGGATGATGCACAAGTCGTTGAGAATTTAGGCGAACCAGTTTATCTCATCAGAGGGGATAGCCGAAATATCAAGGTGACTACGCAAGAAGAGTATCAATTAGTGAAGGCTATCCTTGGTGTGAAAGGCAAGATAGAAAGAGCTGCCCACAAGCAGTTTTAATTTTCACCCATGATGCAAAAATCGGTCACAGTCGTTTCACCGACGTATGAAGAGTTTGACTCTCTGCCAGCACTCATTTCAGCACTTGAAGAGGTACGTGCAAATGAGTTGCCTTTGTTGAAATTGATTATCGTTGACGACAATTCCGATGATGGCACCGAAAGCTTGATTGCACAATACGCTAAAGATTGGATAACACTCATCGTTCGAAAAGAAGATCGTGGTTTATCAAGTGCAGTGATTCGCGGTGTCAAAGAAGCAGATTCTGAAATATGCGTTGTTATGGATGCAGATGGTTCACACCCTGCGAGCGCAATTCCTGCAATGGTGCAAGCGATTGTTGATGGTGCTGATTTCGCCGTTGGCTCGCGGTACATCAATGGTGGAACAACTGAAGACGGGTGGGGATTCCTACGGTGGCTAAACTCTAAAATTGCAACTGTCATGGCTCTACCTTTCACAAAAGTGCTTGACCAAATGAGTGGCTTTCTCGCTTTTTCTAGTTCGATTTTTGCGCAAGCGGATGACCTAAACCCAGTAGGGTATAAAATTGGCCTTGAACTCATTGTGAAGTGCCGGTGCAAGAACGTAAAAGAAGTACCTATACATTTCTCAACACGGCAACTTGGAGAATCAAAACTCACGCTGGGAGTGCAAGTTGAATATGTACAACATGTCATCCGATTGCTCCGATATACACATCCTGCATTTGTCAGTTTCTTCACTTTCGCAACTGTTGGCTTAAGCGGCGCGGTTGTATACCTTCTTGCGTTGCAAGTAACGGATGTCTTGCTCACAAATCCTTCCGTTGCAATTGGTCTCGCTGTGTGGATTGCGATGACTTGGAACTTTATTTGGGATCGAAAGTACGCTTTTTGGTACGCAAGGGGGCACTCACTTGTTGTGCAGTATTTTGGATTTGTTGCGGTCTGTTCAGTGGGAGCTCTTGCGAATTTCTACATTACTCGTTCATTTGCCGAAACCAATGCTATCCTTTACTCGGGGCTCATCGGGGTTGTAGTAGGTTCTGCAATCGGAATCGCGTTTAACTTTCTTGTCACTCGCCTACTAATTTTTAGGCGTTAAACACTTCTTCCTTCAGCACCTTAGCAGTGTGATTTTTCTTTCGCTTTGCGATTTGTTTCGGCGTACCTGTTGCAACTATCTTTCCGCCACCATCACCACCTTCAGGGCCAATGTCAATAATCCAATCCGCGCACTTAATCACATCAAGGTTATGTTCTTTT
>CAZURP010000165.1:0-4052 GCA_964623715.1 uncultured Isosphaeraceae bacterium
TTACGCAGAAGTGGTTGGATTTTCGCAGTACGCAAGCAACATTCTTCGATGAGGGATGCGATTTTACGGCGACGTGTCTGCATGCGTTCACGAGCTTCTTCACGCTCTGACTTTTTCATTCCGCCTTCTTCCATGCGGGTCCAATCTTGTGCGTTTGCTTCAAGAAGAAGGCGAGCAGTCGCAGTATTCACTGGAATACGGCTCGCCACTTTTTGCTTTGCGTTTTCTTCAGCAGTTGAGATTCGCATGGTTCTATCAAACGGTAATTTTCCACCATTCACTAGATCAAGGATGTCGATTGCTTGCAACGCCGCGTAATCGGATTCAAGGATCAAGCGTCGGAAAACAAATCGTGTGCATTCAATCTTCTTCGCAAGACGAATCTCTTCTTCCCGCGTTAACAACGAAATGGACCCCATTTGCGTGAGGTACATCCGAATCGGATCGTCAATACGACGCGAAGATGCTTCAGCGAGCGCTTGGGCGATAATCGCCTGTGCCTCTTCTTCATCGAGAAGACCATCGTCTGTATCGATATGGACCGCATCTTTTGGGTCTTTGCCCTGTTCCTCAGCAAGCTCCGCGAGTTCTTGGGCTTTATCTTTCCAAGGCGTATCGCGTTTGAAGCGAAGACATGTTTGAAGGGGAATGAAAATCTGTCCCCAGCCTCGCCGCATGCGCAAATCTTCACCAATCAAATCAATCTTGAGATTGGCGAGAAGCGAAAGTAACTCGTCCATTTTTTCTGCCGTAAGAAACTCATCTGGAATGGCTGAGTTTAACTCTTCATAGCTAAGCCAACCTCGGTCAACGCTTTGGTTGAGCAGGAGCTCCATGCTCGGGTGCATCACCGGAACTACGGTTTTGAATGTTGGTTTCGTTTGTGTTGCCACTGTATTACTCCTTTGAAGTAAAAATTAGGAAGCAGTTTTCAAACTGCTGTATTACTGTTGTTCGTTGCGCGCAATTCATATCGCTCGCTTCTTGTTTTCTTGTTTATTACGAATTGCGTCTAATGTTTTTTGCGCAGCTTGTGCCTGTTGCTCAGGGTCTGCGTAGTGTTTCAGTTCGCGAACGTTATCAGCGATCGCCTTATTGCTAATGGTTCTCATAAATGCATGAAGTGTTTGTGTCACAGCACGTTCAATTGAGCCGGCACACAAGCGCTGCCCTTCGAAGTACAGCGTCGCTGTAAGGTTCTTTGCTTCGATATTCACTTTTTCGACCTCATCCTGCACTTCTGGAATGGTAAAAGACGTTCCTGCCTGAAGTTTTGGAATAATACAGTTCGCAATGATAAATGCGTTCCTGTCAATAAAATCTTCTGGCTTGATTGCGACTTCTGATTCCCGAAGTGTTGCTGATGCTTGAATTGCATCGAAGAGTAAGACTGAGAGCAATTCATGCTCTGCAAGCTTTCGATTCCGAGGAATAACAGCATCAAATTGCTCTATAACTTGTTGCGGGAGAATTTCGGTTTGATTACTTTCAAAAGGCGTTGGCCGTGCTTTTTTTCGCTCGTTCAATAAAGCCTGCACGTCCTCCATTTGAATGTGAAGAAGTCTAGCTATCCGTTCATGCACTAAGGGCTTTTTAATGCCGGGAAGTTTATCTATGCCAAGTCGAATAAGTTCATCGATAAAAAGCCCCACTCTTTTCGCTCGCCCAGAGATGGTATCTGTTGATGCAAGTACTGCATCAAGGCGGATAAACTTGTACGTCATAGCATCGACGGCGTGACTAAACTCTGCTTGCAAAGAGTCTTTGTCTGTTGCGATATCAGCAGGATCCTTACCCTCTGGAAGTACGCAAATGCTTACATCAATCTCCTTCGCAAAGAAAATTTCAACAGCTCGGTCCGCCGCGCGTTGTCCTGCCTCGTCACCATCAAAGACTAAGATGACCTCGTCGCAGAGACGAGAGAGTTTTTGGGCATGTTGCGGAGTGAGTGCCGTACCGAGTGTTGCCACGACGTTCGTTACTCCAACTTGGTGGCACGCAATGACGTCGGTATATCCTTCGACAACAATCGCCTTATTTTCTGTTTGGATCGTTCTACGAGCTAGATGAAGACCATACAACGTCTTTGATTTGTGAAAGATTTCAGTTTCAGGACTATTGATGTATTTTGGTTCATCCTCTTCGTTGATTCGCCGTCCACCAAAAGCAATCGGAGCGCCCGAGTCATTAAAAATTGGAAACATAATTCTATTTCTAAATGCGTCGTAAATCCTGTCTTCCTTTTGTTTTAACAAACCAGCTTCTTTACCGGTTTCGACGCGGGCAGAAGCATTTCCTATTTTGTCTGCAAGGAATGTCCATGCATCTGGCGCAAGCCCAATGCAAAATGTTTGCACCGACTCGTTTGTAATGCCACGAGATTCGATAATCTTGAGTGCATGATCGTTGGCTTTCAACTCGTCTTGATACAGTTGCATCGCCCAACTTGTCGCATTTCGAAGCTTCTCGCGCATCGAATCCGAGGCGCAATCTTCGGGGGTGCGATTAGAGAGTTCTATCCCGGTTCGTTCAGCGAGCATTTTTAACGATTCAACAAAACTCAACTTGAGGTAGTTCTGCATGAAGGAGAAACAATCACCTGAAGCATCGCAGGAAAAGCACTTATAAAATGCTTTCTCACGATGGGTAACAATCGACATAGATGGCTTGTGGTCATCGTGGAATGGACAGACACATACCCATTCTTGCCCTTTGGGCTGAACGGGGATGTACTCAGAGATGAGCGCGACGAGATCTACCGCTTCTCGCACTCGTTCTTTATCTTCCATCATCATGTTTGCCATCTCTATTAAAGGTGTTCCAATCCTTACGTTACTCACACATTCCTTCTCTTGCCTGCACGTCTACGTGCATAGCAAAAGTGTATAAAACCCATTTATGTAATTATTTGGCGTAGGTCACGGTGAAGAGTTTGGACTGCGTTGCATAGTGCGTTGCGAGGTTCCGGTAGGGTGTAACCTTGGCGTATCTTGACACATCTAGAGTACGCAGGAAGTGCCTGCTGTCAAGTAAATGCGTCTTTTTTTCGGACGTTACCACTAAAAAAGTGATGTTTTTTTAATTTTTTTCTCAGAACGAGAGTTTTTACAGATAATTAGAGGGTATTGACAACGGTTACCCAGCAGCTAATAGCTTTTGCTGGCGTGTGTACCCATATTTACGCTTCAATGGTTTTACAACCAAACCTTGCTTGATTGCCTTTGTCGAAACCTTTATTCTCACTGGTTTCCCGTCAACAATTGCACGTACATTGTGGAGATTCGCCTTGAACTTACGCTTGTCGTTTGCAGTAATTTTCAGACCAATACCGCCTTGGTACTTTGGCTTACCTCGGTAACGGATCTTTCTTCCGACTTTTGTTCGACGACCTGTAAAAAAACACACACGTGGCATAGTAAATCTCCTAATAAAAGTGCCCATTTGGGCGAATTGGTGAGTATACCATCATTTTACCTCCTGCGGAAGCCTCAAAATATCCATTCATCACACAATAAACACGCAAATTGAAGAATAGGGGGTGAACGCACTCCAGTGCAGGGCGAAGGAGATTAGGGCAGGAATGTCGTTTAGGCGGATTCTTTGGCTTTAGCAGGGGATTGTTGCAATTTATCGAGCTCAAGGCCATTTTCGATGTCAGGCGCGTCTATCAAGTACACGCAATCTTGATTGTCACGATCTGGAAGATCGTACATCAAGTCAATCATAAAATTGTCAATGACTGCGCGAAGCGCACGAGCGCCTGTACCGCGTTCCATGGCGCGCTTCGCAATGAGATGCAGCGCATCATCCGTGAACTCAAGGGTCGCTGCTTCTAAATTAAAGAGGTGCTGATACTGCCGAACAATTGCGTTGCGGGGCTCTGTAAGAATTCGAACCATCGCGTCCTCAGTTAGAGGCATCAGCGGAGTTGTAATTGGCAACCGACCAAGTAACTCAGGGATAAGACCAAAATGCAGAATATCATCGGTTGTCACTTGTGCGTACAAATCAGATTGTCGCTCTTGATCCGTTTTATCATAACCTGTCGAACC
>CAZURP010000166.1:0-645 GCA_964623715.1 uncultured Isosphaeraceae bacterium
ACGTTATGGGCGTTGCAAAAAGTGCCCTTGAATCGGCGACTCGCTACCTTGCGATGGAACTAGGCGAAAAGAATATTCGCGTGAATTCGATTAGCGGTGGCCCTTTAAAAACGCTCTCTTCGATGGCGGTTGTCGGTTTTAGTTCAATTTTGGATTGGGTGGAGGAAAAAGCCCCTCTGAAACGAAACGTCACCGGTGCAGATGTTGGCAATTCCGCAACGTGGTTGTTAAGCGACATGTCTTCAGGCGTGACTGGACAAGTTTTGTATGTGGATTGCGGTTATTCGTCCGTAGGGCTGTAGCTCTCAGGGAAAAACCAAGGACCTTCACCAGTGAGAATTTCAGGTGGAATGATGTTGTCGCGAATCAAAGCGGCAAGTTTTTCCATGTTCTCACCCGTGTGGGCGCTTACGCATAAATCGGTATCGTTACGCTCACGAAGGTCTGACTTCGTCGCAATATTAATACGTCTCAGAGCCACATTATTAATGTGGCTCTGAGACGTATTAATCGTGTCAGTGATGTGGATGGTGAGCACTGCATCGGCTGCAATTTGTTGTGCAAGTTGGATGGCTTCCTGCTCGATGGGGTCATCGGAAGCGCGGAATCCGGGAAGGTCGTAGAGGTCAATGACAAGACCAGCAC
>CAZURP010000166.1:655-2958 GCA_964623715.1 uncultured Isosphaeraceae bacterium
GCCTGGGCGGTCGTGCACTATGGAAGTATCCTGCTTGGTCAGTGCATTCATCAGCGTTGATTTGCCAGTGTTCGGCGCACCAAGCAACACGACCTTTGGGGGATGAATGAGGTGATTGAGAATTGAAGCCCGTTTCAAATCGTTTTTTGTTGGCGTTCTACCGCGCAATTTCGATGGTTGTGCAAGCAACAATTCGACCGCGAGCGGACTTTCAGCAATTGAAAGCGTAGCGAGCATTGCTGCTTCAATTGCGTCTTCCGCTTCAAGGTATTTGGCTACGTGCGATTGCTCGATCCCAAGCTCGGCCAAGCAGGCTTCGAGTTTGCGCAAAATCTGCAAACCGCCGTGGGGCATGAGGTGCGCTGTCTCCTCGGTTACTTTTACTGCGACAGCTTCGTCGATATTTGGAATGTCAACGAGGTAAAGAGTGCCAAGAACCCAGGTTGTTCTAGAAGTGAGTTGCTCGAGACAGCGTGCTGGAATTTGGATTATTGCAATCGCTCCCTTGCTTGCAGGCGTAAGCAACGACCATGTTTGCTTAGGCATCTTCTTCTTCAGTCACCGTGTGCTTTACGGAAACGGCAATACCCTGCAACTGTAAGTTTGGCACAATTTGTTCGACGAATTCGTCATCTTTGAATAGTGTTTCAGCGTCTCCGCCTGTTGCAATAATGCTTGGATATGCGCCGTAGCGAAGTGCGTATTGCTCACAGAGCTGGCGAACCATGCCTTGGATGCCACGGAAGACGCCTTGTAGCATCGCTTGTGCAGTATTTTTTCCGAATGCCTCTTTGAGCGGGGCAACAAAATCAACTTCCGGTAAAGAAGAAGTACCGTTGTGCATTGCAGAGAGCTGCATGTGAGCACCCGGCGCAATGGCACCACCGTGGAACGTGCCCTCGCCATCAACAAAGTCGACGGTAACACACGTCCCAGCATCGATGACAACGCATGCTTGTTTGTAAATATCCCACGCTGCAGCAGCATTGAGAAGCCGGTCGATGCCTGTAATTGTTTCAGGGTCAAGGTGCTGACCGATTGCAACCGGAACGTCCTTTCCGGCTTGCCAAATTTGCCGCGACGTTTGATCTGCAAGCGCTGCTGAAATCGCTTCATTCGCAATGTCGTTCGACGACGCGATGACGATCTGTGGATTGTCGCTCTCGAGTGCTTTCCATTGTTGCAGTGCACGGTCGACAATGGCGCTTGTGTCAGATGATTTGAACAGTTTTTGGTTCCGTACCTCGCTGCCGGCGATGTCTGCGACAGAAGTTCGAGTATTTCCGATAGTTAATGCTAAGAATGGTTGTTCTGTGCTCATGTTCGTATTGTATCGTTGGTAGACTTCCACTTCATGGCAGAAGGAACGATAATTGATGGCCGCGCACTCGCAGCGACTGTAAAGGAGTCACTTGCAAAGCGGGTGACTGCACTTCAATCTCAAGGAAGGAATGTTCGGCTAGATGCTGTCCTTGTCGGGGGAGATCAAGGTGCTCACTTATACGCAAAGAATCAGGCAAAAGCGTGCAGTGCTGTTGGTATTGAGTACATGTTGCACGAGTTGCCAGAGACGGCGAGCCAAAATGATGTCGAGGTGGTTATTCGTGGGTTGAATGAAAATCCAGGGGTAACTGCAATCATGGTGCACATGCCATTGCCAGAAAGTGTCAATGCAGATTCGATTCAAATGATGATTGCAGTGCAGAAGGATGTCGAGGGCGTGAATCCTGCAAATATTGGTAACATTGTATTTGGTCGTCGAAGTTTGGTGCCTTGCACTGCGCTTGCGGTCTTAGAGATGATTGAATCTACAGGTGTTGAGATTCGAGGAGCAAGAGCCGTGTGTGTCGGCGCGAGTACTATTGTTGGAAAGCCTGTCGCTGTTTTGTTAATGCAAGCGGAGGCGACGGTCATTTCGACAAATATTTACACGAAGAAGCGAGAAGAGCTTACTCGCAGTGCGGACATTTTAATTTCTGCAGCGGGTGTTCCAGGATTGATTTCTGCTGAATGCGTGAAAGAAGGCGCGGTTGTGATTGATGTGGGCATTAACCGAATAGTCGACGATGACGGCATAAAACGAACGGTTGGGGATGTTGATTTTGAAGGAGTACGTTCTGTCGCTGGGTACATTACGCCTGTCCCGGGAGGTGTTGGACCAATGACGGTCGCGATGTTGCTTCGTAACACCGTGCAAGCAGCAGAATAAAAACAATCCCGCGGGTCGTTTATTTGGTGGAGAAGCCCCCCGGGGTTGTGTTTTTTTGGTTGGTAGAGGGGGGGGGCGGGGTGGGGGGTGGGTG
>CAZURP010000166.1:2968-3370 GCA_964623715.1 uncultured Isosphaeraceae bacterium
TTAATTAAACGACGCGTGGGATTGTTTATTTATGCATGGAAGAGGCGGGTGGCGGCTTCGCGGTAGGGTGCGACTGTGCCGTCGATGATTTCTTGGGGAAGCGCAGGGCCAGGAGGGGTTTTGTCCCACTTTCCTGAAGCAACGATAGTTTCAAGCCAATTTCGAACGTACTGTTTGTCGAAGCTGTTTTGCTCGCGTCCAATTTCGTATTCATCAGCGGGCCAAAAGCGAGAGCTGTCAGGTGTTAACACTTCATCGATGAGTAATATTTCATCGGTTTTGTTTCCCGATGCGTCAAGTGCGTATCCAAACTCAAACTTTGTGTCAGCAAGAATAATCCCACGCTCTGCGGCATACTCTGCAGCTTTTGTATAGATTCCACCACCAACTCTGGCAAATAAA
>CAZURP010000166.1:3380-3970 GCA_964623715.1 uncultured Isosphaeraceae bacterium
ACACGCTTCGCAGCCGCTCCATAACGTCAGTGCCGACAATCCCACAAGCGGTTTCAAAGTCGATGTTTTCATCGTGTCCTTCAACGGCTTTGGTTGCTGGCGTAAAAATCGGCTCTGGCAACTTGCTCGAAAGTTGTAAACCATCCGGAAGGGCGATGCCACAAACAGTGCCGTCGTTTTGGTATTCCTTCCAGCCACTGCCTGCGAGGTATCCCCGAACAACAAACTCGACTGGAATTACTTCACAAGCGCGACCGAGCATCATGCGTCCTTCGCATTGGTCGTAAAGCGACTGGTCAAGATTTGGAACGTCCTTTGGATTTGTTGAGAGTAAATGATCTTCGATAATCCCAAGGTCTCGAACGAAATCAAACCATTTACAACTGATTCGTGTCAGTTCTTGCCCTTTCCCAGACACAGCGGTTGGCATGACGACATCAAAGGCACTTATTCGATCGCTCGCGATAATCAGAACCATTCCTGCTTCGCCATTTTGGGCAGGAATTTGGTAAATATCCCGCACTTTGCCTTGGCGTCGTTCGGGGAATGGGAGGTGGGTTTCGTAGACGCTTGTTTCGGTGGTGTTCATG
>CAZURP010000167.1:0-2369 GCA_964623715.1 uncultured Isosphaeraceae bacterium
GAAATTCAACGGCTTGATGATTCCATTTCTCAAATTGAACCCCAATGGAAATCACTCCTCTTACAAATTCCGCAACCGGCTGATTCCGATGTGCCAAAAGGCAAAAGTGCGGACGACAATGTTGAACTGAGCACTTGGGCACCCGCTGATTACGATCTCTCAGTCCCTTTTAAAACAAATCGCGGCTTTGAGCCAAAGTCCCACCTTGAATTAGTCAAAGAGCTTGAACTTGCTGATTTTGAGCGTGGCGTCAAAATGGCTGGCACTCGGCATTACATGATGTCTGGGAACGGCATGCGGCTCCACCAAGCGGCGCTTCGTTTTGCGTTTGATTTGATTACAAATGAACATGGTTTTACGCCGATGTCCGTTCCAGTTATCCTTCGCGAAGAGTGTATGGTTGGCACAGGATTTTTCCCTTCTGGCAGAGAGCAGGCATATCACATTGAAGAGTCCAAACGGGGTGCTGGTCATGATCTTTACCTTGCGGGCACTGGCGAAGTTGGATTGATGGGCATGTACGCTGATGAAATTATTCCAAGCGAACAGTTACCAATCAAAATGGCGACTGTCTCCACTTGCTTTAGAAGAGAAGCTGGTGCTGCTGGTCGAGACGCTGCTGGTCTCTATCGAATTCACCAATTCGACAAGGTGGAACAAGTTGTTATCTGCAAGGCAAACGAAGAAGAAAGCCGTAAATGGCACAAAACCATGTTATCAATAGTCGAAGAACTTCTGCAAAAACTTGAACTCCCCTACCGGTTGTTGCAGTGTTGCACTGCGGATCTTGGTTCTAAAAATGCAGACATGATTGACATCGAATGCTGGATGCCCGGAAGGGGCGAATTAGATGCAAACGGCAAGCCCACCGGTGGATGGGGAGAAACGCATTCCGCTTCCCGCTTGTACGATTACCAGTGCAGACGTCTGAACATGCGTTACCGAGATGAAAAAGGAAACGCCGTCATTGCACATTCCTTGAACAATACCGTTCTTGCAAGCCCGCGTGTACTTATTCCACTTTTGGAGATGCACCAGCGTGAAGATGGTTCCGTTGTTGTTCCAGAATGTTTGCAACCATACATGCATGGATTGAAAATTCTTGAACCAAACGCAACAGCAACAACAGCATGAACAAGGAAGTGATTCCACTTGAAGTTCCTCGACACAAATTAGTTGCGACCGTTCGCAAAGCTGTCGCTGACCAAAATCTAGTTGTTGGCGTAAGTGGTGGCGCTGACTCTATTGCGCTTTTGCTTTTGTGTTGCGCGAGTGCAATGCAGGAAAGCGCAACCTTTAAAGTCATCGCGGGCCATGTCCACCATGGATTGCGCGCTGCTTCTGATGATGAACAACAACTCGTCGAAACTTTGTGTGCAACACTCGGAATTGAATGTATCACAAAAAAAGTTTCCGTTTCACCAGTTAATGGTTCTCTCGGCGCTGGAGCAAGAAAAGCCCGCTATGAAGCGTTGGAACAAATTGCCACGGATGCAAATTTCGCGGTCGTTGCGGTTGCCCACCACGCAGAAGACCAACTTGAGACAATGCTCATGGCACTCTGTAGAGGTGGTGGACTCCGAAAACTTTCTGGCATTGCGGCAGTAAGACCATTAGACGGTACCATCAATTTACACCGGCCACTTCTGCATGTTGCTAAACAAGAGCTTATCGAAATCTGCACACTTGCTGGAGTAACTTGGTGTGAAGATCCAACAAACACGGATAACTCGACGCCTCGTGGACGGCTTCGGAACGACGTGATTCCAATTTTGCGCGACTTATGGAATTCGGCTGATAGACACGCCGCAAATGCTTCCGCGTTGCTCCACTGCGCGACCGATGCATTCAACGAACAACTTCTCGTGGGCAATACGTGGAGCCGAGCGTTGCTTTCTGAACTTCCTCACCCCATCATCGATGCGACGTTGCACAAAGCTGTTGGGGAGATTGCGACGTTTGAAACAATACAGTCAATTCGTGATGCAATTGTCGACAATGCGACGCACCCTCGAACTTTTCAACTGCAAGAGTGCCAGATTGTGCTCACGTCAAAAGAAGTCACCATTACTCACTCGTAACCTGCGGGTCCCGCCATCAATACTTCGCCGCTTTCGTTGTATCGATAGGTAAGCGTTCCGCCTACACTCGAAACGTAAAACGGACCACTTGCGCCTGTTGCAACAAAGACTGAGGCGCCTCCCGTCCCAGAAGCATGGGTGTTGCCAACACCTCTTTCAAACGACGCACAGGTAGCGTACTGTTCACCGTCTCTCCGAGCAAAGTGCACGTTCATGCCCTTTGTAAAAAGAGCATTGGATGCAATGGTTGCTCCAAGACGCTCCCGAATCACTAAAGGGTCTTCCTCG
>CAZURP010000167.1:2379-3966 GCA_964623715.1 uncultured Isosphaeraceae bacterium
AAATCGCGTTTGGGTTTCCCATGTTTACGTACGTAATTGCAGGGTATTTTTCAAGTGCATATTGTTCAATCGCTGGATAAGAGAGGGTTACTTCTACTTCGTTGCATTCATCGCGAACCACGCATCGATGCACTCCAGAGAGTGTGCGAATTGTAAGATTCGACGAATGTACGAGTTTGCTACGAACAAGGTGCAGCGCAACGCATCGTAATCCATTCCCGCACTGCTCTGCTTCACTTCCATCAGCGTTAAAAATACGCATACACGCATCCGCATCCGCATCCTCCGAAACGAGAAGCAGGCCATCGGCCCCGTTCAATTGGGAGCACAAAAGTCCCGAATCACCATCGCCAAGATGCACAAGAAAACGGTTGCTTGCACCATGCATAAAAAGGAGTTGATGCTTTGTCATAGTAAAAAGCCCAAGAGCAAACTCAAACAGAGAATTGTTTTAGTCCAAAATACTTTTTTGTTAACAGGTATTTCGGTAAAGGAACAACCAACAAGGGTTCGTAACTTATGTTGTCTTGATGCAATCGAACCATGCATCGGATCGTTGCGAAAAATGTCTATGTTTTGCGTGATCGCAATTGCTCCAAGTGCAGAAGCCATAGATTGTGCGCCTTCTTCAGAGATTTTCGTGTCACCAAGCACCCTCGAGTTATCGACAGCGGCGTACGCATCCGCTTGTTCTTCAAATTGCCTCGAAACAACAAGTATTGCAAAAATAATACAGATTAACTGCGTAATAAACGAAGAATTATGTCCAACATCTAGATGAAGAACCGCGTACGCCTTGTCGAGCCACACCATGGAAGTAATCGCGGTCAATAATAAAAATGGAATATGCCAATACTTATGATGACCGAATTCATGTGCCGTAACGGAAAGGAGTTCCTCTTTAGTCAATGAAGCAATCAGTTTATCAGTCAACACAATTGTTTTTGGTTGAAACAGATCGCCAATTGCAAGTGCATTCATGATTCGATTGTGCGTGTTCCAAACGAAAATTCTTGATCGGCGAACACCCGCACGAAATCCTACTTCCTCAATCGAACACTGCAGTTCGTAATTCTTCATTGGCTTTGCTGAAAGAATGCGTGTGATAAAAAAAGGCGCGCATGCCATAAGTATCAAAAAACCAATGAGTTCTACAACTTGAAAATCTTCGTGCAAACCAAAAAAAGAAATGCTGTCACTTAAGGTAACAAACAAGGAAACTGGGATGAACAATAGCAAGACATCCAAACGGAACCTATGCAATACCCATGCATACCTGTCCTTAGTTGGCGAAGTCACAAACCACAATACTCCTAGCCATAATAGAGCCGGTAGTAAAACAATAAACTCATCGAGGATGAAGTATTTTGTAAAATATGTCTTCGGGATTGTCGCCCAATAAAAAAGAAAAATAGACGCGCTCCAACTTAACAAAATAGCGAACGTTGCAAGCAACGGTGTGATTTTGTATTTATGGCTAAACCTTGTCCCAAGGACACTTAAACAAGGGACCACCGCCAAGCACAGCAACAAGCCAATCCAATTTGGCCATGCGCTTGAAAAAGTTCCACGACTTGCAACAAGCAG
>CAZURP010000168.1:0-3526 GCA_964623715.1 uncultured Isosphaeraceae bacterium
ATCGTGACAAGGTTAAACCATTTTTCGATGAATGCCTTCGCGGCTGGTCCAATCCACCACACAATTCCCGCCTCGATTCCGTAGCGAAGCGTTCGCCCAATGACGCAAGCGCCGAGGAACATGCCGAAATGTAACTTTGCAACTCCAGCTGCGGTTGTTAAAGCGAAAAAAGGAACTGGCGTGAGCGCTGCGATAAATACGTACGATGTTCCCCGTTCGTCAAATTCAGAAACAATGTGTTCAATAGTCTCGGCACCAAATGCCCACTCGGTGCCGCTCGCTATAAATGACGCAATTACAAAATACCCGACCATCGCGCCAGCGACACTCCCAATGATTGCAAGACCTGCGAACAGGGCACTTTTTTTGCGCTTTTCCAAGCACATCGGAATGAGCAACGCGTCTGGAGGGACGAACGGAACAAATGCTTCGACAAAAGCGATGGCGAGCAGAACGATTGGTGCCATTGGTGTTTTTGCAAATCCAAGTGCCCACTCGTAGAGCCTGCGGTGGATTGCCCATGTTGGTATCGATTGTTGCTCCATCTCTTGCATCATATACGCCAAGAGGAATTACAATGTTCATATGCATCAAGCCCAAGTCAAATATAAACAACTCCGAAAAACCGCAACTGTCCCCTCCTACCAATCTGAACTTGCTGCAGGCATGGATTTGTATTCTGCAAATGAGGAGCCGGTAACGATTGGTGTGGGTGATATAGCCATGATTCCGCTTGGTTTCGCGATGGCATTGCCGGACCAGTATGAAGCGCAAGTCAGACCAAGAAGCGGAATAGCTTCGAAGTTTGGCGTTACGCTCCCTAATGCTCCTGGCACGATTGACGCGGATTATCGCGGTGAGTGCTGCGTTCCCCTCATCAATCATGGGAAGAAACCATTTGTTGTTGAAACAAAAATGCGTATTGCGCAAATGATTATTGCACCAGTGGTGCAAGCAATGTTCGAAGTTGTGGAAGAACTTGACGAGACGGTTCGTGGTGACGGTGGGTTTGGATCAACGGGAAGTTAAACGAGGGCGGCAATACCTTCTAGCCCTATTGGCTCTCGTGTAAAAAATGGCTCCGCTGTTTCGGTACGAAGTCGACCACCAAAATATTTGTCTTGCGCTTCTACCCAGGCGACGATTGGCCTGTTGTTTTCTGGAACGACAAACTGCGATTCGTATGCAACGATGGCATCACGTTATTGTTTCGCGTAACCGGTTGTATCAATAAGAAAACTAGGATTTGGCACAATCCGTAGATGGGTGCAGTAGTAGTAAAACAACCACTTTGGATAGATTGGTTCTCCGGCTAAATCAATCTTTGTAAGCTTTGCATCGAATCGGGCGTCTTCCACAATTTTAGTTGTGGCAATGTGGTCTGGGTGAGCATCCTCAAAATAAGGTGTAAAGACAATCTCTGCTTGGTGTTCGCGAATGACCGCGGCGACTGCATGCCTCGCAGGAATCGTATGTTCAACAAAACGGTTTGGTAAGTTGACTGATGTTCTCCTTACACCCAAAATTTCTGCGGCAGCTGCTGACTCTTTTGCACGAAGCTCGGGCGTGCCGTGCGGAGTCGGTTCGCCACTAGTCATATCTAGCAGAAGCACGTCATGCCCCTGCTGTACGAACTTGGCTATCGTGCCACCCATGCCAAGTTCCTGATCATCCGGATGCGGTCCAACTACGAGAATTTGTGCCATTCGTATATTCTAGTGCACTAGAATACGAATATGCGGTATCGAATGTTAGTGGCATATGACGGGACAGATTTTCATGGGTGGCAGAAACAAGTACATCCAGAACGGAAATACTTACGAACGGTGCAGGATGTTCTTGAAAGAGCTGTTGTGAAAGTCATGCGAGAGCCCATCGTGCTTACAGGTGCCTCAAGAACCGACGCGGGAGTGCACGCAAACGGGCAAGTAGTTGCTTTTGATGCCTACAACGATATACCACCAGACAAATTAATCCTTGGTTTTAATTCTTGGCTTCCGGACGATGTGCAGGTTCGGCACGTCGACATTGTGCACAACAAATTCAACCCAATCAATCACTGCACAAGCAAGGGCTATCGCTATTGTCTTGCCCACGGTTGCAGCAATCCACTTCGTAAGCCATTATTCGACAGGCGGTACACGGCGTTTACCGCGTACGCTTTAGATGTTTCAAAGATGCAAGAGGCCGCATCCCATTTTCTCGGTGAACACGATTTCGCTGGCTTCACAAAACTCAATCACGGAAGAAAAACCACCGTTCGAAGAGTCGATCAGTGCGCTGTACAAGAAACAGAACCGTGGCGAATTTCGATTGACGTAGCGGGCGCTGGTTTTTTATGGAATATGGTGCGAATCATCGCGGGCACACTGCTTGAAGTAGGACGTGGCTATATTTCCCCGAGCGACGTTCCCGAAATCATTGCTTCGTGTGACAGAAAACGCGCAGGCAAAACAATGGCTGCCCAAGGATTGTCTCTCGAATGGGTTGCCTTCGACGATCAGTTACCGAACAAACTCGCCATTTCAAAAAAACCTTGCTCAGAAAAATAACTGAGCGCTTCATCAACAGAAGAAAATATCTTCGTGGCAGTTTCTGTAATAAAGGGTGACGGGGGCTTCGCTGGTTTCCACACAACGTACACTTCCTTGGTGTGCTCCCAAGCGTGTTGCAGTTCACGTTCAACGCCGCTTGAAAGACCTGGAACGCCTCCTGGGAGTTCTGGAACCAGCGAAACAATCATGTCAGACTGATCAATCAATCTAAAGTCGCGCATATATATTTGGCCATCGATGTCGCCAGCAATATCTAATATCTCCCGAGTAGAAACGCGCATCGGATCGCCGCCCTTCTTCCCACCGAACGCGTGTGCTTCCACTTCAATCCAATCCTTGCCTTCTTTTGCTGCTTCGATACCACGGTCTAGAAGAAGTTTTTCATCCACATCCGCAGGGTCAAACGAAATAAAGTGTTCTGCGAGCGCCGCACGAAACTGATCAATTTCTTCAAGAATGTCTGGCATGTCCATGACGTGACTCATAGGAAAACTTGGATACACTTTCTTCAAATTATTCCGAGCAATCAAACGATAACATGTTTCGGTTGTGTCTTGATGCCGACCCCGACTCAACACGTAAAACGAATTGCGACAACCGCACGCTTGTGCCATTAACTCAGTCGCGAGAATCTCTTCTTCTCGCCACACCATGCAATCTTTTAACGTTGCATCAATATCGTGTTCAGCATGTAAGCGGTCGTGGACGACTTCAATGTTGTCTACAAGACATATAAACAGGTTAGGATTAAATTCATCCATTTGATCAAAGTCAAATGCTGGGAACAAGCCGTGCCGCCAACGGAAGGTAGCATGTGTGTTCATCACAACGTTTGGATGCTCTTCAAATGGTGATGATGCTGAAACAATATCTTTGATTGCTGCCCGGCGAAGTGAATGAAGCCGGCTCAAGGGCAAGTCTAGAATTCGACCAGCCCGAATATCTGGCCCTTCTTTGTACATCATTTGTCC
>CAZURP010000168.1:3536-3918 GCA_964623715.1 uncultured Isosphaeraceae bacterium
CAACATTGAAGAGTTCAATGTTCCCGCCACGTTCACCACCAAGTCGCTCTACTTCTTGCAAGTAGGACTTCTTGTCCATTCCGATTTGACCTGTTATTACTGTTCTCATAGTGACGACTAGTATAACCGAGAGAGCCCCCCTAGCCGTGTTTATTTTTTCTTTCGAGGGAAGTAACGCAACCAAGAAGCACGAGCGCGAGGCGTGCACGTTCCGCCCTTTTTATGGCTAGACCACAACCTATAGACCCACACGCCAGCGACAACCACCATCACTAGCCCCGTTAATCGAACGACGAGTTCGACTGTCGTTTTAGCCTGTAAACTGTCTGCAATCCACCAACCAGCAAAAAGTTGCATGGGTGCTGTAATCAATACACACGCA
>CAZURP010000169.1:0-3906 GCA_964623715.1 uncultured Isosphaeraceae bacterium
GGGGTGGTTGGTCTGGATCGGGCGATGGGCGTGAAGATGACTGTTCTTCCGATTCTCGTGTTCTTCGGTGGCATGATGGGTTTGACTGCGGCGTGTGTGTTACAGATTTTTACAAACTCCTTGGAGTTTGACTTTTGGGCACTTCTTCCGGTTGTCGGCTACCAGTTTGATGTCTCAGGCAAACCGCTTCTTGCAGCTGCGGCTTTTGTGCCTGTTGCGTTTGAAATGACCGTATTTTTTTATGCTTTCACGGCGGTCTTCGGGACTTTATTCTTAAACAAGTTGCCGATGTTTTACCATCCAACGCTAAAGCACGATGCATTATCACGCGCCACTGATGATAGGTTTTTTCTTATCATTGAAGCGCGTGACCCTAAGTTTAGTCACGACGATGTTGAAGCGTTTTTGCAATCGCTCAACCCAGAAACAGTAATTGCGTTGGAAAAATAATGGGTAACTTAGTAAAACAAATTATTGACGACCTTTTGAAGCCGTTCCTTGCAGATTTTAAAACCCTGCCACTTTGGATTACATGGACGCTGATTGTGATTACATGTGCCGCGACAATTCCGCTGGCACTTATTTTCCGTGCACGTACCGCCTACAGTGATAAACCAAGAATCCACTTCATCCAGAATATGGACAATCAACCAAAATATGTTTCGCAAGAAGCAAACGCACTCTTCCTCGATGGCAGAGCGATGCGGCCACGAGTCGATGGAACGATTGCTCGCAATGGAATGGCTGAAGATACACACCTCTTCATGGGCGTGAAAGATGGCGCATGGGCTTCGACTTATCCAAGCTCGCTCACAATCGACGAAAAATTTCTCGAACGAGGCCAAGGTCGCTTTAATATTTATTGCTCTCCTTGCCACGGCGCAGTTGGAAAAGGCGATGGATTAATTCACGATCGAGCAACCCAGCTTGTCGAAACAGGCATCAATGGTACATCGTGGGTCGCCCCGAAAAACTTGCACGAAGAAGCGATTAAAGCACAAGCAGTTGGTCAATTATTTAATAGCATTACAAATGGTGTTCGTACGATGGCAGCCTACGGTTCGCAAATCTCGACTGAGGACCGTTGGGCAATCGTGGCATACATGAAAGCGTTGCAATTGTCGCAAGACGCGGATCGAAGAATCGCGAGTGAAGGGAGCAACGAGTGAAAGTTGCAGAAATAAATAATGACAATATTCGCCTTGGCGGAATTGCTACAAAACTTGGACCTATCCTTGCCGTTATTGGCGTCGTCTGTCTTGGCGTAAGTGCATCTCTAGGAAGTGGCGAAGGCTGGAATACTTTTTGGAAGTCGTACCTTGTTGGTTGGATGGTTGCAGTTGGGCTTTGTTTAGGCGCACTGTTTTTTGTGTTATTGCAACACATGACTCGTTCGGGCTGGAGCGTTTCCGTACGCCGTTTGGCTGAGGGTATTGCAAAGAACTTAACGTGGCTTTGGATGCTCTTTGTACCAATTCTCATTTTGGTTCTCAAAGGTGATGGTGCGATTTTGTATGAATGGGGTGACACACACCTCATGGAAACAGACCACTTGCTCCACGCAAAAGCGGGTTATCTCTCCTCAACCTTCTGGTCAATAAGAGCAATCTTCTACTTAGCAACATGGACAGTTATTGGCACGCTGTACTTTAAGTGGTCTACAGCACAAGATCGCGATGGCGATGTGAAGTGGACACATAAAATGCAAAAGTGGGCTCCGCTTTGCATGATTCTTTTTGCATTTACGCAGAGTTACGCATCCATTGACTGGATTATGACTTTGCAGCCACGATGGTTTAGTACGATGTTTGCGGTGTATTACTGGGTGTCTTGTATGTGTGGCTTCTTCGCCCTCATTATTTTGCTCGCGCGCTTCTTGCAGAAGACTGGTCACGTGCAAAAATCAATTACAACAGAACATTACCACGACCTTGGTAAGTGGCTCTTTGGTATCGGTGTCGTGTTCTGGGCGTACATTGCGTTTAGTCAGTACATGTTAATTTGGTATGCAAACTTGCCTGTTGAAACAAACTGGTACATGACTCGCCAGCTCGGTGGTTGGGGTGCAGTTTCTTTGTTGCTTCTGTTTGGGCACTTCCTTATTCCATTCGTGCTTTTGATTACACGTTGGACAAAACGTTGGCGATCGCCACTTCCGATCATCTCGGCATGGCTGTTGTTGATGTTCTTCGTAGACATATACTGGCTCGTGATGCCCGTTGTTCCAGTAGATGCAATTGCGACTGCAAAAACGTATAACGAACTAGCAAACAACATCACAGCCACTGAAATTGGCTACGGCTTTAGTGTCCTTAACTTTACGTGCTTGGCCGCAATGGTCTTGATGGTACTAGGCGGCACGTTGATTAATTTACGCAAGTGCAACTTGGTTGCTACAGCAGATCCACGGCTCGATGAGGCATTGCATTTCGAAAACGCATAAGAGGAAACTATGAGTCATACACACGGACAAACAAATGTAGAAGTTGAAGACCACGAAGATCCAGACGGATGGGCAACGTGGGCAATTGGCATCGGTGGGGCGTTCCTGATGATTACGACGGTTGCTGTTGCTTGTGGTATTTATTACCGATCGGCAACAACTGAAGCACTCGATAAAAATGTCAATATCCGCTACGAACAAAGGGATATGGTTCGAGATGCACAGCATGCTACACTTGTCGAATCGGCGCATTGGGTTTCCCACGAAGAAGGTGGTGAAGGTGCAGAAAAACTCGTGCTCCCAATCAATGAAGCGATGAAAAGAATCGCAGGAGACGCAAACTAATTATGCGCACCTTTGGTCCAACTTGTTTTGCGCTTCTCGCTACTTCGTTTGGCGTGTTGTCAGCACCACTTGTTGCTGGCCCAACTTTTGCCGACGAAAAAATAGACGCGCTCGAAGGTGTTGGTATTACCGAACATTTAGATGCGCAAATTCCTCTGGAGTTGCCATTCGTCGATGAAGAAGGAAGTGATGTCGTTCTTGGTCAATACTTCAATAACAAAAAGCCAATCATCTTGACACTAAATTATTACAAGTGTCCGATGCTATGCAGTTTGACGCTCAACGGGTTGACAGCCGGTCTTGAGGAAATGGACTGGACGCTTGGAGATGAATTTGAAGTTGTTACGCTTAGTATCAATCCAGACGAAAAAGCACCTTTGGCAAAGAAAAACAAAGAGGGCTATCTTGGTCACTACGATCGAGTAGGTGCTGAAAAAGGTTGGCACTTCCTAACCGGCGAACAAAACAATATTACAAAGTTGGCGGATTCCCTTGGCTTTGGGTATGTGTTTGACCCAAACACGGGCGAGTTCCACCACACTGCGTCTATCATGTTTATTACTCCTGACGGACGCATCTCAAAGTACATGAACGACGTGCAATTCAGGGGTCAAGATTTGCGTTTTGCGTTAATCGAAGCATCAGAGGGTAAAATTGGCACGACGCTCGATAAATTCCTTCTTTTTAATTGTTTCCAATACGATCCTGACAGTAATAGTTACACGCCAGTTGCGTGGAAACTTATGCGCACGGGTGGTGTATTGATGCTTGTTGTATTAGGAGGTGGCCTCGCTGTTCTTGGCCTCACATCCTCCGACCGCTTAAAGAAATCACAGAACGATTCGGATGGAACAAAACCATAATGTTCTCGACACTTACATCATTACTTTCAACATTTGCGACAACAACGCAAGGCGCGCCCGCGAACTTTTGGTTGCCCAAACAGGCATCAACAGTCGCGCAAAGCGTGGACCTTACGTTTTTTGTTATTACTTGGATCTGCTATGTGTTCTTTTTTGGAATCACTGCCGCGCTGATTATTTTCATGATCAAATACCGTCGCAAGGGGCACGACTCTGTTGTGCAAGGACCCACACATAACACGGCGCTTGAATTGA
>CAZURP010000170.1:0-3902 GCA_964623715.1 uncultured Isosphaeraceae bacterium
TTGTAACAAACGGGTCATCGAATTCAGAGAATCGGAATCGCGTCTCACGCCAGGAACCGTCTGGTTGCTGCACAACAGGCCATCGCAACCCTCTTGCTTTAACAAGTTCATCGTACGGCGCAACGTTTTTATGTTTTGCGTGTGTAAAGGGTCGGTATTCTTCATAGAAGAACCGGTCAACATTCATGTCGTAGTACCGATTCCATTCCCATGCAGGAAATTCCTCGCCATTGTCGTCGAGTACAGTAAACAAGAATTTTCCGTCTTTATCTTTCATGCCATTAAAATCACGATTGTGCAATTCCTTCGCAACGGCAACGACTTGCCAAACATCATCTCGCGCATCGCCCGGAGGGTCGACTTGTTTGAACCACTGTTGTGTTCGTCGTTCAGAATTTCCAAAGATGCCATTTTTTTCAACCCACATAGAAGACGGAAGGACAAGGTCGGCAAGTTTTGTTGTTGCAGTTGGATAGACTTCAGAGACAATAAGGAACTTGTCTTTCAACCCACCCTTCGAATTGAATAGTTTGTGAAGGTTTGGAAGCGTTTGGCCTGGGTTCGTAACTTGGCACCAAATAGTAGAGATGTCGCCGCCCTCACTTGTTGGTGTGCAGAATTTATCCCACATTTTTACCGTGTGGTATCCCGGCTTAGCGTTGATTCTTCCAGCAGGCAAATTCCACATTTCTTCGCAATCAGTGCGGTGCGCTTCTTTCTTAACGATTCGTCCGCCCGGCAATGCATGCGCAAGGGTACCTACTTCACGAACAGTGCCGCAAGCAGATGGCTGACCAGTCAAACTCGTAGGCGCATCGCCGGGCTTTCCAAAGTGACCACTTAGAAGGTGCACACCATGGACGAGTGTATTAATCGCTGTGCCACGGGTGTGTTGATTCATTCCCATACACCACAAGCTGGTTATTCGTTTGTTTGGATTGCCAAAGAGTTCTGCAAGGTAGGTGATCTCTTCTGCGGGAACTCCAGAAAGTTGTTCGACATATTCTGGTGTGTAGGGTTCGAGGTTTTTTTGGAATGTTTCGAAAGTGATTGCTTCGCCAAAAAGAGATGGCCCACTTTCTGGGTTTGCTCTAAACGAACAGTGCTTTTCGACAAACGTTTTGTCGTAGGTTCCATTCTTTAGTAGAAGATGCATGATGCCGTTTGCAATTGCCATGTCAGACTGTGGAGTAAAATTGAGGAACCGATCTGAAAAATCAGTCGTGCGTGTTCTTCGAGTTCCGATGTCGATGAGTTCAACTTTGTCGCCACGGTTTTTTCGATCAAGTACTCGGCTGAACAATATAGGATGCATCTCAGCAGGGTTATTTCCCCACATGATGAGTGTGTCGCATTCATCAAGGTCGTCGTAACAGCCTGCAGGTTCATCGACGCCGTAGGTTCCAAGGAAACCAGTCACAGCAGATGCCATGCAGAGACGCGCGTTTGGATCGATATGGTTGTTTGTTAATCCACCCTTGATAAATTTTTGATTTACGAATCCTTCAGGTATTGTCCATTGGCCTGAGCCATAGATTGCAAAACCATTTGGGTCAGACTCGACTCGGTCTGCGATAATACTGATCGCTTCTTCCCATGTAATGGGTACAAGTTCGCCGTTTTTGCGTAGGAGGGGGGTGGTGAGTCGGTCTTCACCGTAGAGAATAGAGCCGACGTGGTAGCCCTTTACGCAGAGCAAGCCTTTGTTCACCTCTGCTTTTTGATCGCCTTTGATAGCAACAACTTTTCCATCTTTTGTGCCAACTTGCACATGGTAACCAGTGCCACAGAATCGGCATGGTGCTTTGTCCCATGTCACGCCTGCATGAGAATCCAGAACAGGGAGCGATGTATTCGTTTCCTCTCCTGTGGCATAGTGGAGGGTCGATGCTGCGGCTGTGGTCGCCGCTGCTTGTTTTACGAATGTGCGTCTGTTTATCATGAGATTGCCTCTTTCTTGCTAGTCCTGCAAATGTGGAAAAATGAGTAATTGTTTATTTATTCTCGTAAAATGTACCATAATTTTTGATAACAAGAGTAGAATATCTTGATAATAAGCTTTGTCAATGCTATAGTACTACTAATAAGTGAAAAAGTTCACAAAGTATTGAATCGTTACTAGTCATGTCAAACACAGAAACGCCATGTAAGGAGGCACTCAAATGACACTCACCCCTCTACTCTCACTGCTACTGCTCGGAGCAAATCCAAGCACTGGCCTAGACGCACGCATTGCTGAACTTGAATCAGCAAATGCTGCAACCAACGCAATTGTTGAACAGTTACGTCTTGAGCTTGATCAAGAACGTGCAACGAACAATTCCGATTGGATCACCGAAGCACGAAGCGATGAAATTCGTTCACTCGTGCAAGATGTTCTTGCTGATGCAGACAACCGAACAAGTTTGCAAGGTAGCGGAGCAACTGCTGGTTGGAACAATGGTTTCTTTATCAAATCAGCAGACGGCTCATTCTCTTTGAATTTGCACGCCGTGTTGCAAGTTCGCTTTGCGTACGATGATCGAAACAACCTTGGCGCTGGCCTTGACGACAGCACGTGGGGATTCGAAAACCGCCGAACCGCTTTGAAATTTGGTGGACAAATTTTTGATAGTTCATGGAAGTACTTCATCCAACAAATCTGGACTCCAGGAGGCACAGCTGCACTCCTTGATGGTGTAATCAATCATGATCTTGGTGACGGTTGGTCCATGCAGGCAGGTAAATTCCGAATGCCGTTCCTTCGCGAAGAATTGGTAAATTACACGAACCAACTAGCGGTTGAACGAACCATCGTTTCCGGCCCTTTTGGTATTGGTCGGTCACAAGGGTTGCAATTTGGGTATAAAGGCGATGACTTCCGATTCAATGCAGCTATCTTTGATGACTTTGGTGGAATCGGCGGGAACGCAAACCCCGCGGGTACACTTGATTCCGAAATTGCATTTGCAGCACGAGCAGAGTTCCTTCTCAAAGGCAGTTGGAAACAGTTCGGAAACTTGACTGCATTCCCAGGAACGGAAGATGGCATGTTGGTCGGTATTGCGTATGCATACGAAAAAGATGAAACCCTAGTAAACGAAGACGATACTGATACTCGCTGGACAGCGGACATCAATTACCATTGGGATGGCGCTTCACTCTTTGCGTACTATGCACATCGTTCATTCGATGATGACGACGCTCCGGGTAACAACGTTGATCAATCAGCATTCGTTCTACAAGCGGGTTACTTCATCAATGATAACACGGAACTTTTCGCGCGATATGAAACCGCTGATGCAGATACTGTCGGTGTTGATGACCTTGAAATTTTGACAGCAGGTTTCAATAAGTATTACCACGGGCAAAACGTTCGCTGGTCAACCGATGTTGGTTACTCATACAACACACTCGGAGCGACGTGGACAGGCCAAGCTGGCTTCACCAACTGGCAACAAGATGCTGCAGGTGAAGACGGTCAAATGTTGATCCGTACGCAACTGCAACTTATGTTCTAAGAATCGAAGATTGGCCTCTAGCAGGGCGAGAGCCCTGCTAGGATGCCAGTCAAAGATGACAAAAGGATATCTACATGGACAATAAAGAGCCCAACAATCAAGAACTACGACTCGGCAACAGTTTTGGCTGGGTTGTTGCTGTTGGTTTCTTTTTACTCGCAGGGTGGTTTTTACTCACCGACCCAGTTATTGATTCGCCACTTACAGAACCGGTATCCGTGCAAGTTTCTCTCTTGCCCGCCGGAGCATTTCGCAACGCAACATCTGAACCTCCCATCGTTACGATTGGTGGCATGAACCAACAATGTAATTCTTGCCATGCACTGTTTAAAACTAAAGAGTTATCACCGAGGCGCCTCGCTCAGCATACAGAATTGGATTTGAAGGGGGACATGGTTGCGG
>CAZURP010000171.1:0-3899 GCA_964623715.1 uncultured Isosphaeraceae bacterium
TGAACTGGGAAGACAATGGCGCTGGAGCAACAGTTGACGGCACCGGTGGCATGGACATGAACTTTGAGGGCATGAGTGAATCAGAAAAGAATGCACTTCTTAAGTTTCGTGATTCTTTCATCATGTATCTCCCACGTATTTGTAATCACTGTATGAATCCATGTTGCGTTGCAGCGTGCCCATCGGGCGCTGGATACAAGCGTGAAGAAGACGGTGTTGTTCTTATTGACCAAAACCGTTGCCGTGCTTGGCGATATTGTGTTTCTTCTTGTCCTTACAAGAAGCCATATTACAACTGGAAAACTGGCAAAATGGAAAAATGTCTCTTGTGTTACCCACGGCTTGAAGCAGGGCAACCGCCAGCATGTTTCCACAGTTGTCCCGGACGTATTCGGTATATGGGTCCACTACTTTACGATATGGATAAAGTTGCAGAAATTGCGAACCTCCCTGAAAACGAACTCGTTGATGCACAGCGAGATTTAATTCTCGATCCACATGACCCAGAAGTTATCGCAGCAGCAAAAGCCGAAGGAATCAGTGATGCATGGCTTGATGCATGTCGTCGTTCACCTGTCTATCGAATGGTGAAAGATTGGAAAATCGCGCTTCCCCTACACGCAGAATTCAGAACGCTTCCATCACTCTTCTATATTCCACCAGAAAGTCCTGTAAAAACAAAAGCTGACGGTTCGGATTCACTTGGAATGGTAGGTGGCAAAACTGTTTTGCCAAACCTTAAAGAGTTCCGATTGCCAGTCCAATTCTTGTCATCCATGCTCTCTTGTGGAAATGATGAACAAGTTGAGACAGCGTTGCTTCGTCAACTCGCAGTTCGTGGCTACCGACGAAGCGTCCGCGTTGAAGGCACCCCCGATATAGACGTATTAGATTTGGTAGGACTCTCAGAACAAGATGCAAAAGACATGCATCGACTTCTTTCACTTGCACATTATCACGAACGATTTGTTGTTCCAACAACTCGCCGCGAACGAACGGATAATTCGCCTTTCGTTGAGCGTGGGTACGCTGGCTTTAGCGAAATGACACCAGGAGCGATGCCTGAGCGTAGCGTTTCCTTCCATGGAAATCGTGAAGAGGTTGGTAGTTAATCAATGGAAACTCGTGACCTAGCAGCAAGTTACCGACTTATTGAAGAGATGTTCATCAATCCATCCTTGCGAGATGGTGATGCACTTGTTACTTGGAAGCAACAAGTAGGAACGAGCATGCCAGAAGTTGCAGAGCAAGTTGATCGTTTCCTTGAAGCAGATGGCGCAACGTCGAGTCATGAATATGTCTCGACGCTTGAACTGTCTCCACCGTGCCCGCTCTACTTAGGGGCGCACATGTTTGAAGAGCCATCCACGTGTAGTGGAATTAGCACTTCTCCAAGAAATGCATTCATGCTCGAACTGAGTGGCATGTATGAGCACTTCGGTTTTGATCTTGGCAGCAAAGAAATGCCAGACTTCCTCCCAGTGATGCTTGATTTTTTAGCACTGAGTTTAGAAGGCAAGGAAGATACTCTGGGGTTACGCCGTCGACTTATTGAAAAATATCTTTTGCCCGGCTTGCCACCGCTTGCAAAAGGATTCGAAAAGTTTGGGAGTGTGTACGGTTTGCTTCTTCCAGCGATTGAACTTACTGCAATCGAGGACTTACAACGAATGGGTGATGCTCCGATGTGGAAATCTCCCGATGAACAAAAAGGTACTGTTTCTTTGAACGTACTCTCAGAAAGTAAACCAGTCGAAACTATGAATGAAACTAATATTCCAGAGGTGCGACCGTGAAAGCCACCAAACAAGAAACTTGGACATTTTTTATCTCTCTTGCAATTGTCACAGTGTTGGCATGGTTTATGGTGCGATTTGTTGCTCAAGGCGCATCTCATGAATCAAGTAACGCCACTTCAACTGTTGCAGTTGAAGTGGGTGTCCCGCCAGCGCCATCTTTCACGACCAAAATTCCAGAAACAGCAGTAGAAGTAATTGTTACGCCAACAAACACCCCAGTTCTTGTACAACAAGAAAGACGATTTACCGAAGGTCTCAGAAATTATTCTGACGCAGGAGCAAAAACAGCCATGAACAACTTTTTATGGGGAGTATTCCCTTACCTATGTATCGTATTGTTCTTTGTAGTCCCCATCATTCGTATGGCTACACGCCCTTACTCTTGGAGTACAAGAGCCAGCGGCTTATTTGGGAGACAGTTACTTGGTGTTGCATCTACGATGTTCCACTGGGGACTTGTGCTCTTGCTCGCAGGGCACGTTGTCGGTTTGATTGGTGGCGTGATGGGCTCACGCTCTGCAGTAGACTTCTTCTTTTGGAGTGCGTTAATCGGTGGGTTCTTAGTACTCGTAGGTTCGTTCATGGCACTCATGCGGCGTATCCGCGTTCCAGAAGTTCGCGCCATGAGCCGTCCTGAAGATTACATCATTCAAGTGTTCTTAATCACAATTGTCGGCATTGCTTTATACCAAGTTCTTGTTGACAAGATTTTTGGTATTGCATACACCGCATCGTCATGGGCTGCAAGTTTATGGACGCTTACTCCACAGCCAGAACTTATGGAGTCCGCAAGTTTCCTTACAAAACTACACGTGTTCTTGGCGTTATTGTTCTTCGCGTACTTCCCATTTACAAAACTCGTTCACTTCTGGACGTTCCCAGTTAATTATTTTGTGCGTGTTCCACAATCCATGCGAACACAAAAATATCGATTCCAACGAAAATGGGAATTTGCACTTCGCAGCGATAAATCATGGCTCGTGTATGGACTTGCAATCGTTGCAATTGGCTTCTTGATTGCTGGCGGTTTGCTTGGTTCGCCAAATTCTGCCAATGCATCAAATGTTGCTACAACAGTTGAAACACCAGAGGGTGATGTGATCGCTGGCTATCCACTTTATGTAAGCCAGTGTGCTCGTTGTCATGGCGAAGATGGTTACGGTGATGGTGCAGGCATGGATTCTCCAACATTTTCAGCATTGCCACGAAGTTTTGTGAGCAACAATGAGCATGCAGGTGCAACGTACCACTTTGTGTCAACAACGAATGGCATCGCCTCTGATGAAGACTTGTTCAGAACAATTGCTGAAGGTCTTGATGGCTCAGGTATGCCTGGTTTTCCCGATCTCACAGTGGCACAAATTGATTCGCTCGTTGCAGTTCTAAATGAGTTCAGAGAAGATGGCACCGAGCCCGGCGATGCCATATATGTGGGTGAAGTACCACAAGCAACGCAAGCAAGCGTACAGCGAGGCGCTGAGTTATTTGCGCAAAACTGTGTTTCTTGCCACGGCGCTGATGGAAGCGGGGGAGACCAATTGAATTACAGTTGGCGCGAGCTTGCCCCTGAGCTACCACAGGTAATTACAGCAGCTGACTTGTCTAAAGGCGAAGTTAAACTCGGTTCCGATGCAGAAGATGTGTTCATTAGGATTACAACTGGCGTTCCAGGTGCATTTGGCGGTGGCAAATTGATGATGTCCTTCGATACGATGCCCATTGAAGATCGCTGGGCAATTGTGCACTACGTTTTGGAAGAAATTTTTCCAGCTAAATGAGAATAATATGATATCTACATCTTGTTTAATTGAATTGCATTGGAATTGTGATAAAATTCACAAATCGTTTGGAGTTGGTGCTCCACAATATGACATACGGCAGAGGATTAGTTTCATTAAAGGGTAAGCATGATGGATATTAAGAATAAAGCCACAAGTATAAATCTCTTTTCAATAAAGACTCGGCAAATGAGAGCATTCCACATGTCGTGGTTTGCATTCTTCCTATGCTTCTTTGCATGGTTTGGAATAGCGCCACTCATGGCAGTTGTTCGCGAGGAACTCGACCTAACGAAGCAACAGATTGGTAACACAATCATCG
>CAZURP010000172.1:0-3892 GCA_964623715.1 uncultured Isosphaeraceae bacterium
CTGGACCCGTTTTTCAATCACATTATGCGAGAGTGGTTGTATATGTCGACAGACCACGCAATTTGGGGACTTCAATACTGGCGTTTTATTGGATTCCAATTCCTCCATGCCAATTTTCAGCATCTTTTATTCAATATGATTGGGCTATTCTTTTTTGGCCCACTTGTAGAACGATACCTTGGCGGGAAACGGTACCTCGCGTTCTACTTACTCTGTGGAATTTTTGGTGCTGTTTTGTACCTCATCTTAAACGTAGGCGGATACGTCTTTGGGGAATCAGTCCCTGGCTTGCTCTTCCACGACACAGGCACACCGCTCGTCGGTGCGTCGGCAGGCGTGTTCGGTGTTCTACTGGCAGGAGCATTTATGGCACCTAATGTGAAGGTTCTCGTATTCTTTATCATTCCAATGCGATTATCCACCATGGCGTATGGACTCGTGCTACTTGCATTGTTTACGGTACTCTTTGGTCGAAACAATGCAGGCGGTGAGGCGGCACACTTAGGCGGTGCGGCTGCAGGTTGGTACTTCATTCGAAACCCACATCATTTAAATGGTTTCTTTGATTTTCTTGGAAAAGCAGATCCCACTTCAAAACATTTTGCGCTTCGGGACAAGGGAACTAAACAAGCAGACGTTGACCGCATTCTTGACAAAATTCACAAGAAGGGTTTGCAAAGTTTGACGAAGAAAGAAAAGAAAGTTTTGCACGATGCTTCAAGGCAAGGGCGCGAGGATACCTAATTGCCAGCGCCGTTGACATTTGAAGTACATCATACAAGCAAGGAAAATGCTGCACGAACTGGCACAGTGAACACCCCGCACGGCGCATTTCGAACACCTGCTTTTATGCCCGTTGGAACAAGCGCAACTGTGAAAGGGTTAACGCCACAACAAGTTCGTGCAACTGGTACAGATATTTTGCTGAACAATGCGTTTCACCTCATGCTCCGCCCAACAGATTCGCGCGTTGCAGATTTTGGCGGCGTGCATAAATTTATGAACTGGAACCGACCAATTCTCACTGACAGTGGCGGGTACCAAGCGTGGTCAATGGCAGATATCAATACTATCGACGAAGACGGAGTAACGTTTAAATCTTTTGTCGACGGTGCGACTATTCGCATGACACCTGAAAGTTCAATCGCAGTGCAAAATAATTTAGGCGCGGATATCATCATGGCGTTTGATGATTGCCCGTCAAGTGTTGAACCACAAACACAAAACTTGGCAAGGCGAAGACATGCGCTAACTTCTCGCGATGGTGTCATGACAGAAAGCCAACACGAATTTCGCTTGTTGCAATCACTTGAAAGGACTGCCCGCTGGCTTGAGCGGTGCAACAACGCGCACCAAATGAAAGATGCGCAAGCCCTTTTTGGGATTGTGCAGGGTGGCGTAGACCTTGATTTGCGCGCACGAAGTGTCGAGCAAGTCTGCAATGTTGACTTGCCTGGATACGCAATCGGTGGAGTTGCGGTCGGGGAATCACCAGAAAAAATTGTAGAAGTGGTTAAATTTACAGCAAATTTGCTTCCAGATGAGAAACCTCGATATTTAATGGGAGTTGGTTATGAGCGGGATTTAGTCGCTGCAGTTGCTTCTGGAATGGACATGTTTGATTGTGTTTTGCCCACCCGAAACGCCAGAAATGCCCACGCCTTTACTCGGAATGGCCCATTAAACCTACGTAACGCCTGTTTTATTGCTGATTCAGGAGTCATTGAACAAGGGTGCACGTGTGCTTCCTGTATTGCGGGGAATAGCCGTGCCTACCTTCGACATCTCTTTAAGTGCAAAGAAATGCTCGCTGGCACCCTGTTAAGCATACATAACATTCATCACTTCCAGTCATTGATGATAGACATACGGCTCGCAATCGAAGATAATTCGTGGTCAGCACTTCCAGAACGCTGGCCAGTGCTTCGTCAATAAGTAACCCATTTTTTCCCATTCAGGAACTCCACGACCAATGTTTACAACCACCACAACCTATGACCAAATCATAACTTTCACACTCACTCAATTTGGCGATGAGGGCACCCAGGCGACAGCAGCAGATGGAGCTCCAGCAACTGGTAGCGGGCAACCACAAGGACTGTTCGGTGATGGCTTCTTGCCAATGTTGATGTTGCTTCTCGTTGGCATGATCGTATTTAGTTTTTTCGGTGGGCGTAAACAAAAGAAGCGTCGCTCGGCAATGCTCGACTCCCTCTCAAAGCGTGATCAAGTCCTTACTCGCGGGGGAGTTTTTGGAACCATCGTCGAAATTAAACCCGATCGAGTTGTGCTCAAAGTCGATGAGTCATCCAACACAAGAATCACTGTCTTGCGCGAGAGCATCGAACAGGTAACAGCCGATACAACAAGTTAATTCCTTATTTGCCCCCGAAATTTATTATTCACTGACCCCCTAATGGATCTTTAAAGTTATGCAGAATCTCCTCTGGAAGATAATCCTTATCGTTCTCCTCCTCATCGGTTGCGTCTTCGCAATCACCCCGCCGGAAAAGAAAATTCGACTCGGCCGCGACCTAAGCGGTGGTGTAAGTTTGATTTACTCAGTCCGAATGGACGAGGGTGTGGACAGGCAAGCAGTACTTTCCCAAACAATAGAAGTATTGAAAGAGCGCGTAAACCCTGAGGGTGTGTTCGACATTCAAATGACTCCACTTGGCACTGATCGCATTGAAGTAGTCATGCCACTTCCAAGTGCAGAGGTAAAAGAATTAGCGAGCATTTACCGTGGCCACCTCGACGAATTACTTGCAGGTGCGCAAATTCGCGTGGGCTCGCTCGACCAAGCGCTCGCTGAAGGGAATGCGGTCTCGGAATTTGGTGGCGAAGGTGCTCGGGGAACACTCGTTACTGATTTGCAACGAATGCACGATGAACTCTCAACAGTTACGGCGCAACTACTTGCTGACCCACAGAACGGTACACTTGAACAGAAGGTTGCTGACGCAGAAATTGATTTTGAAGATACACGAGAACAACTTCTTTCTATGAGTTTGGACAGGAACGAAGTTTCACGCTTGCTGCAACTTTCACCAATAGGTGAACCACTTCGGGATGAAAATGGGCGTGTTATTCGTGACGAAAATTCGGATGAAGTGTTGCGGGGTGTCGCTCCAAGAGACGTTGCATTTATCGAACTTGAAAGTGGGTACCCACATCTTTCAGTCGAACTCGGCGCACTTGTTGATTCGTTCAACGTGTACCAGGAGAAACGAACAGGATTCGATGATCCTGAAGATTTGATTCGGATGCTTCGAGGTGCTGGTGTTCTTGACTTTCGCATTGCAGTTACACAAGGTAAGGCAGAAGGGTTAGATGTTGGTGATTTAAGAAATCAACTTGCGGAAGTTGGTCCAGATAATACCGACTCTCCAGTTGCTGGTTGGTTCAAAATTAACAATTTGGATCAATGGGTAGAAACACCCGCGCAACTGGCTTCACTCATTGCAAACCCGCAAGCATTCTTCCTTTCGCGCTCACTTGAAGCAGCGGAATACGACGGTTCGGTTTACTTACTTCTATACAACGATGACAGCCGAAGCATGACCCATAAGAATGGGAACAAGTGGTCCGTTACAAGCGCGTACCAAACAGCAGATCAATTTGGCCGCCCAGCTATTGCTTTCCGTTTAGACGGTGCGGGTGGCAATAAAATGGGGCGACTTACAGGTCCGCACGTGAATGAGCCAATGGCAATTGTGCTTGATGGCCAGGTATACACTGCGCCAAACTTGAATTCACAAATTAATGCTCAAGGGCAAATTTCTGGCAGCTTTTCTCAAAAAGAGATAGATTATTTACTTCGAACGCTTGCAGCAGGTTCGCTTGAAGCACGTTTGAGTAACGACCCGATTGCAGTGAACATTGTTGGTCC
>CAZURP010000173.1:0-3840 GCA_964623715.1 uncultured Isosphaeraceae bacterium
TGATGCGATGATTGCTCCCCACGACGACACCCTGAAGAAGGATGACTACTTGTGGGAAATCACACGTAATTTTCACCTCGCTCCGAGCACGATGATGCTTTCGGCGCTAGAAGCTCCGGGCGGTGCGCTGCAAACGATGCCCGATCGAGATCGTCGCCTCAAGAGCCTTCTTCTTCATTGGAGCAAGGATTTCGATGTTTGCGTGATTGACTGTCCTCCAAATATCGGGCTCTTGACGTACAACGCCCTTCGGGCTGCCACGGAAGCACTCATTCCAGTTGAAACAGGCTATTTTTCCATACGCGGCGCACGTCGCCAACGAAAAACAATTGACGCGCTTATTGCACGCATTGGCCGACCGCTTCCATGCAGAATTGTTCCGTCCATTCATAGGTCTACCCCACTTGCCCGAAAGCTACTGCATTCCTTGAATGAATCCTTTGCTCCTGAAGTTGCTCCAGCGGTTATTCGTGAGCACGAAACGCTCCGAGAAGCGGCGAGTTTTGGCCAGCCAGTGATTGAATTCGCGCCTGGTAGTGAGGCCGATAGCGATTTTGAAGCACTCGTTGCATGGCTCGAAGAGATATACACCCCAGAGACACCAATCGTCGAAGTGAAAACTGGAGGCAGTAGCCGAGCAGCAGAATTAGCACGAAGGGTAGGAACGTTTTCGAGGAATGACATTCCGCAAAACGCTCCCCAAGATATTCCACAACCAACCTCGCAACATACTCCACAAGAATCGCGTCCGGTTATTGGCCGGATTACCCCCGACGAGGTGCGAGGATGACACCTCCTAGTTCTGAACAATACGCTGAACTTGCTGCGCTGTTTACCACCGCACCCGATGAACCAACCAAGCCATCGATCGAGTTATTGTTACCAGCCCACCTGCCTGTACAAGGCGGTCTTTGGCTTGTTCCCTACGCGGGCAGAGAGGCAGGCGCGGGAACCGTTGTCCTTGTACGTATGCATGAAGAGACAGTAGATGTTGCAGTCATTGGTGCTGGGTCGATAGATCTGTTTGGTTGTACTTCGATGGAAGAAGTGCTTGAACGAACGACAAAATTACATGTGCACTGGATTGTGCAACCGCCAGCCGATGCTGACCCGACTTCGTTGCTTCACTGCGATGCAGACAGCGTCACATTGTTGTCAGGCGCTGATCAAGCAGCGGTTGTTGGTGCGTACAGATTACTCAAAGGGTTAATCACAAGTGCAAGCAAAGGTGAATCGTTTCCTGACTTGCGCTTAGTTGTCGTTGGCGCAGAAGACAAAGCTGCGACGGACGCGGCGAGCCGAATTGTACAGACTGCAGAATTGCAACTCGACGTCGCTGTTGATGTTGGGCCTGCGTTGCCGGCAATGGGAAGCACGTGCAATGTTGTGTCGCAAGTGAGTTTTTCACGCGAAAGTAATGTCGTTGATTTACTGGGACGGATTCGTAACGCGCACGATGCTGAAGAACAACTAAAAACTACAGAACGATTTGAACACCCTGCAGTAAAAGAGCATGCAGAAGTCGTTCCAGAAGAGCCCGTTGAAAAACCAGTGCGGGTTGTTGATACCACAACACGCGTAGATGAGATGGCGGCAAAAACTAAAATGGAATATGCATCGTACATTGATGGATTGCTCGCAATTGCACCGCGTTGTCCAGAGCACGAACACGTTGAACTCGCTGTCGATACAGATGGACGATTACATGTTCTTGCGGATGCAAATGATTTGCGAGACGCATCAATTGTGGCATCATGGATTGCCCGGCATCGAGCGCTTGTTGCCATGGCTTGTGGCGGTTTAAGACTCGATGAGACTTTGCCACCTGTGCAACATCTTTTTACGGACGACGCGGTATCGGTAGCTGATTTGCACGGAACAGATGCGCGAATGCACTTACTTGCGGAAATAGTTGTAGGCGAACAAGCGAGTATGTTCTGCACACCGCTTAATTGAACGCTTGAATCCACGCTCCGTTTGCAAACGAAGCAAGATTTTGTTTGTCAAAACCCGCATTGCACAATGCTTCACCTAATTGCACAACTTGGTTTGGGTGTTTGAGCCCAATTGGCAAGTACTTTGGAGGAAAGCCACCATCGAAATCACTCCCAAGCGCCACTTGTGTGCGGTTGCCTGCAAGTTCACAATAATGCATGACGTGCTCAACGCAATCTTGTAATGTTGCGTCAGTGTTCTGCTTGTCAAAAGTTTTTGAGAGGAATTGCGTGCAGAGATTTAATCCGATCACCCCACCACGAGAAAAAAGTTCTTTCGCTTGCTCGTCTTTGAGATGGCGTTGCGAGTTACTCTGTAAAACATTTCTGCTGTTTGAGTGGCTCGCGACGATCGTGCCCGTTGCAATGGAAAGTAAATCCTCGAATGATTTGTCTGACAAGTGCGAAACATCATGTGCAATGCCCGCTTCATCAAGTGCATGCACAAGTTCTTTCCCTTCTTCTGTGAGTCCACGGTCACAATCATTACCGCCTGCATAGCGAGTTCCGCTCGACCAAGTTAAACCAACCACGCGGAGCCCTCGCTCAGCCCACCATCGCACATCTTCTGGTGAACGAATTGGATCAGCTCCTTCCATTAAGAGGAGCATCGAAAGTTTGTCGTTGCAGACACAGCCGGAGCGTTGGATTGTAATGAGTTTTTTTCGTTCTAGGTCTTGGTAGATTTCTAGTTGCTTATTGCCAACCTCAAAGGCAGCATCTTTATTTGCAGATTTGCCGTATCCGCAGACACTGTTTGTAGGCGATGAATAAATGGTCCCAAAGAACGTCGCGATCGGACTTTGTGCAAGGTCAGGAATGGAAATGCATGCTTTTTCGGCATCGGTACAACGGTTTAGGATATTTCGCCCTTGGAGGGCGACGTAGGCGAGGTCAATATGTCCATCAATCCATTTCATTTGCGACATGATAGCTTCAAAGTGCAAAAGTACGTTGCTTGCGGGTATCCTGTGTCAGTTGTGGAATGCAAAGAAGCACAAATTGAAATTGGTATGCCTGTAAAAACAGAACGAGCAAGACGCATATACGCCCTTGGTGTTTCGCTCTCTGCAATGGCGCTTCTTGCTGTTGCATTTTTCTTGACGCCCTCAACGCAAGGTGTTGGCACACATCAGCAACTTGGTCTGCCAACGTGTGGTTGGATTCAAGCTGCAAACGTGCCTTGTCCAACGTGTGGTATGACCACAGCTTGGAGTCACACAGTTCGCGGCGAATTGCCTTCTGCATTTATGTCCCAACCGTTGGGTATGCTTCTTGCCTTTGCAACTTTTTTTGTTGCAATCGGTGGTTTGGTCACAGCTTGTACAGGGCGTTCATTTAACGCTTTACTCTATCGTTTTCCGCCTTCAAAAATATTGTTGTCGCCGTCTTGGCATTGCTTTCTTGGGGATTCAAAATTCTCTTACATCGAGGTTTGTTATGATTCGTGCATTCATTCTGACACTTGCTCTTCTCTCAATCACAGTCGTTTCTGGTTGCTCACTCTTTGCTTTTATTGGGGCGGGGAAACAAGCAATGGAAGACCAAATGTTAATCGAGAAGGATGCTGAGTATTCGCTTGAAGGGAAATCTGTTGCAGTTGTCATCGATACAGATTTATCGGTGCACTATGAACACCCTGGTGTTTCATCGGTGATTGCTGAAGGTGTCGCAGGCAGAATTGCAGTGTACGCGAAAGGCGCGAGTGTCATGCATCCAAACGGTGTTGCCCAATGGCAGTTTGAAACACCACAGTGGTCAGCGATGCCATCAACGGAAATTGCAAAGATGTTGGGCGTCGATGTTGTTGTTTTTATTGACTTGCATAGTTATTCGTTGACTCCTC
>CAZURP010000174.1:0-3795 GCA_964623715.1 uncultured Isosphaeraceae bacterium
AGACAAACACCGCAAGCGGTGCAGACATCGGCGTTAATCTTTGGCCGCCCTGCTTCCATCGTGATTGCGTCTTCAACTGGGCACCGTTCCACGCATACCGTACAAATCGTTCCGCGAAAAGCAAGGCATGCAATCGGATCTATTTTTGCAACCCCCATCGCAACTGGCGCATCCAAGCGAAGCACACCCGCTTCACAAGCAGGAACACAAGGCAAATCATCACACATCAAACAAGGCTGCGTGTCTGCGTCAATGATAGGAAGACCAGCAAGCATGCCCTCACTCTCGGGGGTTCGAAAAATCGCATGCGGAGGGCACGCTTCGATGCAAGCGTCACACTTCGTGCAGCCAGCGACGAATGCAGGCTCAGTCACTGCATGAGGTGGCCGATGCACAAAACCATCGTTTCTACTCGCTTGCCCCGCTGGTTTCTTCAATTGAAACTCAGGCTCTTGTTCTTTTTCAATCTCTTCGACCCCGCGAGCTCGTATTTGCTTAATCCAATCTCCCCGGAGCAAACCTCTCCGCGACATATCTGGCTTCTCTTTACTCATCCAATATGCACCGCATAAATTTGTGGCAAGTGGGAACTTACATTTTCCCATTGCACTCCGCCATTAGTTGTAAAAAAGAGCGCGCCTGTCGTTGAACCCAGCACAAGAAAATCACCCGTTTCATCGACAGCAAATGCATGCCTGAACACCACATCGTACGCCGGTTCAGGCAACCCCTCTGACTGCACCTCGAACGAAGCACCAGCGTCATCTGTTCTTGTCACAACAAACTTTCCATCGACTGGAATTCGTTTTTCATCATTCACTCCAGGAACAAACCAAGCAGTGTCTGGGTTGTTCGGATGCACTGCAACAGCAAAACCGAACGTAGACGGACCCGCTTCTTCTATTTCTGTCCACGTCACTCCCGCGTCGTCACTACGGAAAATACCACAGTGATGTTGCACCCACATGCGGTCTGGATCAGCTTTGCACTGCACCAAAAAATGCGGATCTTGAATGTTCTCGTCTTCTTGCCGTTCTTCGGGCATAAAATCCGCGGTCATACCCTTGCAACCCACTTTCCACGACTTCCCTCCATCGTGCGTGTGCCAAACACCACCACAGGAAATACCAAGTACGACATGCTTGCAATCAAGCGGGTCAACACAAATCGAATGCAAACCGGGAATCATCATGCCACCACCGAACCATTCACCCCGTTGCGGATCATCCCACAACGGCCGATTCAATTCCCACGATTCACCCTTATCATTTGAATAAAACAAACCCCCTGGCAATGTGCCACACCAAAGTGTGCCTGCAACTTCTGGGTCTGCTGCAACAATCGACCAAATCAATTTCAATGTCCACTCTGGGGGAGGCCCCATAGCTGGCTGCATTGCATCAACATAGTCCTCCGGTTTTTCAGGATACGATGGAACTGTAATTTCTTTCCACGACGCACCTCCATCATCGCTACGGTGCAACTTCACACCAAAGTGACCGTGATCGAGCGCAACATACAAACAACCGTCTCGAGAATCTGCAAAAGAAAGCGTGCAATTGTCACCTTCGAAGTGCACCTGCTTCAAAACAACTTCATTGTTTTTGCGTTCATACTCGAACAAACCCTTACGTGTTGAGACAAGAATTCTATTTTGCATAGTTAACCTCCAGACAGGTCTTGAATAACATCGAGCACTGCGTCCTCATGAATTGCTTGGTGCAAATTTCCGCGATCTCTAATTGGTTGTCCATCGATAAATATAGTCATGTGCGTCCTGATCTGTTCGTGCTCATCGAGCACATACCCTTCGACTCGCGTATGTTTTGCGAAATAATTCCGCAGTGCATCAAGCACCGAGGATCCTTCTACTTCATCCGTTGGGCAATCAACATGTCGATCGAGTCTATTTGTAAAACGAATCGTTGGCATTTCATCATTTAGTGTACAGCAGTGCGCCTTCTGGCGGGTATGATGCCAAGCCATGACTTGGATTGATTGGACGATTGTTGGACTGTACATTATTTCTGCCATTGGCATTGGCGCATGGTTCACTCGCAAGGCAAGCCAAGGCACGAGCGACTTTTTCGTTGCAGGCCGATCGCTCGGATGGTTCGTCGCTGGCACATCGATTGTGGCAACTACCTTCGCCGCGGACACCCCTGTTTTTGTCGCCGGTATGACACGCACGACAGGCATCGCTGCAAACTGGTTTTGGTGGAGTGTACTCATTGGACAAGTTGCAACAGCAACCATTTTTGCTCGACTTTGGCGAAGAACGGAAATTCTTACCGACGTCGAATTCGTCCAACTTCGCTATGGTTCCGGACCAATCACAACCGCGCTTCGTATTTTCAAATCGTTCTTCCAAGGCATCGGCGTCAACTGCGTTGTCATGGCAGCAGTCACGCTCGCGATGGTCAAAATCACCACTGTACTTCTTGACATAAATCCTGAACACACTTGGATTGTCCTCGTCATTCTTGCTTCAGTGGGTCTTCTGTATTCTGCAATGTCTGGTTTGTACGGCGTTGTTTACACAGACATCGTGCAGTTTTGTTTAGCGATGGCTGGGTCGATCGGCTTAGCAGTGATTGCTTATATTGACGCTTCAAGTGGCGAAGGCATGATGGCCAAACTGACTGCATCAACTGAATTCAAACCTGAACTACTGCACTTCTTCCCACGCTTTGACGAAATCAGTTGGCCACTGTTCACGTTCGTTGTCTACATCATGATGCTCTGGTGGGCTTCTGCACCAGGCAAGGGTTACTCAGTGCAGCGACTACTCGCAACTAAAACTGAACGCGATGCAAAACTTGCATTCCTTTGGTACGCGTTTTTGCATTATGTACTTCGACCGTGGCCGTGGATCGTTGTTGGGTTACTTTCGCTTATCTACTTCCCAACAGTTGAAGATTCCGAAACAGTCTTCCCATTAATGATTGACCACTTTCTTCCTACTGGTCTAAAAGGAATCATGGTTGCTGCAATGCTTGCAGCATTCATGAGCACAATCGACACACACTTAAACTGGGGAGCTTCGTACATCGTGAACGATGTCTACGAACCGTACATTGTCCCGCACGCAAGCCCAAAACATTATGTTTGGATTGCACGATTTTCAATGGTTGGCATTATGATTTGCGCAGTCATTGCCACAACGCTAATCAACAGTATTCTTGGTGCATTCATGTTCCTGGGTGTATTTTTCTCTGGCATAGGCACTGTTATGATTGCACGCTGGTTCTGGTGGCGCGTCAATGCATTCACCGAACTCGTCGCAATCGTTTCTACGATTCTCATTGCAAGTGCCACACTCATTTGGATTCCAGACGTCACCATTGATGATGTCACCACGAACAAGTTTGGATTGCGCGTGCTTGTTACAACTTTTTCAGTCCTTGCTATTTGGGTCCCTATTGCTTTTCTTACTTCTATAAAACCAGATGATGCCACAAAAGCGTTCCACAACAAAATGAAAATCGGCGGCATTGGCTGGAATAAAGTTTCCCACATGCCTTCCGAACTTACCGGCGGACTGTATGAATGGGTACTTGTCATGGCGCTCTTGCTTTGCATATTGCTTGGCACCGGCAAGCTTCTTTTCCATGAATGGCTAGTCGGTGGCATTCTCATCGGTTTTGCAATATTGTTGCTTGTTCCATTTTCAGTAATCCTCAAAAAAGCACGGGCACATCAAGCATGAACCGCTGGGTCGGTTTAATTGCAGGACCACTTGTTGCTGTTATTGTGTACTTAGTCGCACCAACTGAGTTCGCCGATGCGCAGGTT
>CAZURP010000175.1:0-3782 GCA_964623715.1 uncultured Isosphaeraceae bacterium
AATATTGCCCCGAGCAGGTTGTCAGGCACAGGCGAAATACGAAAATTATCGGAAGAACTCGTGTCGAATCTTGGTGAAGCGGTCGCGAAATTATTTTACGAACATTACACCGGTCGCCTTGGCGAGAACATAGAAACCAACAGGCGATAATTTATTTTCGGGTTTTCGAAGAAGATGTTACTGCTGTAACTCGCACAACTCGTTTGTGTTTTGTGGTGGGAGCAATTCGATCTGTGAGTTGCATAGCTGGAGCAATGTAACTTGCGACAACGCGTCCAAGATACAAACGGCAATCAGCTTCTGGAGAGAGGTGCCCTTCGAGTCTGCAATCAAACCAGAGACGAGATTCTGGAAGAATGGGCATTCCTGTTTCGGCGGTTATTGTTGGTATTGCGAGGAATGGATCTTCCTCTCTATCGTGTGCTTTAGTAAAAAGTCTTTTCGCACGGCGATCATTTGGTGGCACGAGGCAAAGCCCAAATGCACGCGAATCTCGGAGCATGGGCTCAATCTGTTGCCCCTTCGGGATAGCCACAACAAGCATCGGTGGCTCTGTGCTGCACTGCTGTACCCAACTTGTCAGCGTGCCATCACGAAACTTATCATGCGCACACGTGAGTAAAAACGTTGCACAAGGCAAGAGCCGTAAAGCGTTGTGGATGAGTTGTGGATTGTGTTCTGGATTAGCCATTGGATTATATGCACGTAAAAACGTTGGAAGTACTTGATCCAACAGTATTTAAGATGCATCAATGTGGCAATAAAGCAACGTCCGAGAACAAACAACTTCATCTTTTTTCGAGAAAGTGTTGCAAAGTGGGGAAAGGTGGGGTACTGTGGGGACGATTGGTAATGAAGAACCAAAACACACACAATGTTATTTACAGGCGAAACAGCACGATCTATCGACGAAAAGCAGAGAATCTCTATACCAAAAGAGATGCGCTCAGCATTTGTGATGGAGGGCGGCGAATCAGTGGTGTACGCTTCACCTGGTCTGAACGATTCAATTTGGTTGTGGTCGGAAGAAGATTTCGAGCGTTGGGCGAATATGCTCGAACAATCAGTCTTGCAAGAGGAAGCGGAAACAGAACTCATTCGAAAACTTTTTTCCAATACGACCCGACTCGAAATCGACAAAGCGGGAAGAATCAGACTTCCCGAAAAACTTCTTGCATACGCTGGAATAGAAGGGCAGGCGATGTTGTTAGGCGCCAAGAATCATTTGGAAGTCGTCGACGCATCCAATTGGGAATCACCACAAGAAGAACTCATGCCCCAGCAATTAAGCGATCTCATTCAGCGTGTCAAAAACAATCGGAAAAATGGATGATGCACATCCAACTACATCAGATTTCTACAACAGGGCACGGATGCTCTGTTCGCAAGGGGGGTACTGTCAGGGACGACATTTCCACCTTGCATGAAATATACGCAGTAAATACTGCAGTTTGCGAGCCAAGGACGGCTCTTCAGCGAGAAAGTGCCTGCACGGACGCAAGGTACTGATCAACATTGGTTCTTGACTCCCGCCAGAGTCAAGGACCCTTCCTCAAGTCGGTCGAGTGAAATGCTCGGCCAACCTTCCTTTGGCCCTCGGCATGACCCACCACATGCCGCGGGCCTTTTTTTTCATACAAAAAACGTCTCTGAGGAATTTATTTCAATTGAAAAACGTCTCTGAGGAATTTATTTCAATTGAAAAACGTCTCTGAAGAATGAATCAGAAATTATTCAGCATCGGAGCCGGTTGGTCGTATTTTTCCGGCAATTGCTGGGCCACTTTTCGCTATTTCACTCGCGACTTCGTGTCTGTGGACAGGGACTTCGCGGGGAAAATCAAACGCAATCCGGACGCGATCACCTTTTATTGAAGCAATTCGCACCGTACCCATTGGATTCGCTGGGTCTCCAATGACAACTTCTTCACCTTCTCTTCGAGTTATTACGAGCATGTTGCGAAACCTCCTGTCGCCACTTCCAATTGAGAAATATCGCGCAGCCTGCGCGAACCACCACCGAACATAGTAACAAATGCTTCACGTAAAGTCGAGAGTTGTTTTATGCACAATTACTCCACAAGCCTTTAAACAGCAAGAAGTTGCGTTTTACCCTATTCAACGGCGATGACGCTTGTTACGGCATCAATTCGACCCTTCAGTGTATTCTCGATGGTCGCTTGCAATGTCAGGTCAAGAGACGGGCATCCAACACAAGCCCCAAGGAATCTAACAGAAACAACACCCGATTTGTCGACTTGGACTAATTCGATATCGCCACCATCCGCCTGAATAGATGGTCTGATGAGCTCAATTATCTCAAGGACCTCCTTGAAGATTAGGGAATTCGATTTTTGCCCTTTAGGTGTCATGATGTTAAATAGTACGCGGAAGTCGTTTTCTTCGCTAGCGAATGTACACTGTAAATATGATTCGATTATTTAGTACCGTTGTCGTCACCCTTGCCTTACTGCGCTGTGGTGGCCCCACAATGCACAACCCATCGGCAACACTGAAGGAGATTGGGCGCTCTCCACGAGTGCACCTTGAAGCAATGGAAATGCTTGACACGAGTGTCGGCATTGATGATGCGACGTACCAAGAAATAATGCACCGAATGCTCTGGGTGCCAGGGTATACGAACGATGCAAGGATGGCGGCTCTCTCCCGATTGTGGTCAATCGATAGTGATGGGACAATTCGTACAATTCGGCAGCGTCTTCCCCGACTCGACAATCCTGCCTGGCTGGAAGAACTTTGCCTGTGGATTGCAAATGAAAACGTGACGGAATTGCACGAAGCACTCATTAGCTCATGGGCATCCACTGCGATATTTATAAAGTCTGAAAACCAACGGCCTGAATATATTTCTTTGAAGAAGATGTATAAAGATGAGGACATTGCTGATCTTATTTTTGAATCGATGCTCTCCCAGAAAAAATCATGGAAGCAGGGATACCGGACAAGATGCTGGGAGTTATTGCATCGTCTTGAACAACGGGACAGATTGATTGCATTCATCGAAGAATACACGTTTGATGAAGATGATTTTTTCTTTCTGGATTTGCAAAAAGCAAAACATGAGTTAGGAATCGTTCCTTTTTGCAGAGAAGAAATCCTTTGGATTCGTGAACTCGCAAAACCAGAGTATGGCGAATTTTGGGATGAATCAGTTATAGCATTGAAGAAATTAGATGTAGAACGAAGAGCAAACGTAGAAATGCGAGATATCCCAATTGCAGTTTCCCTTGCAAGGCATGGGGGAGGTGATGCATTCACAAGAAGCATTACACAAATGCTTAGCAGTATTTCATTTGCGATTGAAGGGGAAAAACATTACACCGAAACTGAAGGCGGCGGTGCATACGACCCAAAAAGCGAAATGTTGCAAACGTACAAAGATGAATTGACGTGGGGTGATGCTGTTGCTTTGGAGATGGCACTCGCAGCACTTAGCGTTCCACAAGTGCGAGCGCATTTGTTTGATTATGCGACAAGAGATTTGGAAGATGAAACAACAGAGTACGGTGGTGTTATCGCCCTGGATAAAAAAGGGCGCTTTGAGATACTTGAATTCGAACCAAAAGTCCGCCATCACGATAGGCGATTTAACGCTTCCCAAGACATGTTCGATGCTGCATACACTGCATTGTTCCATTTCCACTTTCATGCACAGAAATTTCGCAATGGTGATCATGCAGGCCCGGGTTTAGGAGATAAAAATTACGCGACGAACACTCGCGCTAATTGTTTGGTATTCACGTTTGTTGATAAAGACACCCT
>CAZURP010000176.1:0-3707 GCA_964623715.1 uncultured Isosphaeraceae bacterium
TTGGTCCCACGATTGGTATTGATAACCTAAGCCGTGGAATGAGTGCACTTGGCTGGTCAATCATTGCGGTTATGGTCTTCATGTTGTTCTACTACATGACGGCTGGTCTTGTGGCGGATTTCGCACTTCTTGCAAATGGTCTGCTTATTTTTGGAACCATGGCACTTATCGATGGGACATTTACACTTCCCGGTTTGGCTGGTGTTGTTCTAACCATGGGTATGGCGGTTGACGCGAACGTTCTCATTTATGAACGAATTCGCGAAGAACTAAATGCAGGCGCAAAAGATTTGCGGGAAGCGATTCGTGAAGGGTACAACAAAGTGTACTCAACAATTATTGATGCGAACCTCACAAACTTGATTGTGTGTTTTGTGTTGTATCGAACTGCAACAACAGAAGTAAAAGGATTTGCTGTAACGCTTTCGATTGGTATTCTTGCGACGCTCTTCACATCCCTCTTCGTAACGAGAGTGATCTTTAAGATTTATACTGACGTTCTGGGCGTTCGAAAGCTATCAATGCTCCCAACAGTTGTTCCAGCAGTAGCTCGGATTTTGCGCCCTGCAGTGGACTGGGTAAACTTACGTAAAATTTTCTGGGTTTTGAGTTTTGTTGTTTGTGGTTTGTCGATCTTCTTGCTCCTTGGTCGAGGCGTCACAATGCTTGACACCGAATTCCGTGGTGGTGTTTCGATGACAATGCGAACACGTATGGTGGAAGACGACCGTCTTCTTCTTTTGCACACAGGAGACAATTCAGTCGAAGCACGCGTGCATGCTATAGGCGTCGCTGCAACGGGTGACACGCAGCGCGATCGTATTCTTGCGGAACTTGCAGGAGCGACGATTCTTACAATCGGCGAAGGGCAAGTGGATGAAGACGGCCGCGTTGTAGCGGATGGCTTCCAAGTGAAGGTGTCTAACCCACCAGGCATTGAGGATGATGCCGTAGTTACTGAAATTGTTGTTGAAGCAATCACCGAAACATTCGGAAAGGATCTCGATGTTCCGCCGTCGCTTGTCTTTACCGGTGTTGGAACAACTGCATTCGAAAAATACACACATCAAATTCCACAGAACGCAACGACAGTTGGCCAACTTGTTGGCACAACCGCGCGCGGTGACCTGTCCAATTATCGAGGCGGTGTACTTGTTGTGGTTGATGACATTTCGCCTTCTGCAACAATTGATGACATTACCAAGCGCATTGATCGAATGCGGCAACAGCCAGAATATGCTCGAGATGCTGGGGGCCGAGAAGTTGGTGTCTTTGGCGTGAAGCGTGGCGACAGTGGGGGATACACTTCTGTCGCAGTTGCAGTGTACGACCCTGACATGAACTACTTCAAGAATAATCCTGAAGTTGTGGATGAACGGGTTGCGTCGAATGAGTGGGAACTTGTTTCCACGGCACTTTCACAACCGCAATCACTGGAGCAAGTAAGTAGTTTTTCTTCCCAAATTGCAGAAACGATGAAAGCGAACGCTATCGTTGCGGTCATTTTGTCTTTGCTTGGTATTCTTGCGTATATATGGTTTAGATTTGGCTCTTTGCGCTATTCACTGGCCGCCATTGTGGCATTGCTTCACGACGTGCTCGTGACGCTCGGCGCGCTTGCCCTCGCTGGGTACGTGTCGCACATCGCATTCTTCAGTCAGAATCTGAAGATTGAGGCATTCCAAATTGACCTTGGGGTCATTGCCGCGCTTTTGACGGTGATTGGTTACTCATTGAACGATACGATTGTTATTCTGGATCGTATTCGAGAGAACCGAGGCAAGCGACCACTTCCAACACAGGAAATTGTGAACGATTCCATCAACCAGACTATCAGCAGAACAGTACTTACATCAGTGACCACTCTTGTCGCTGTGGTGATTATTTACTGGGCGGGTGGAGGCGGTATCAGGCCATTTGCGTTTGCGTTGCTGGTTGGGATTCTGGTTGGTACATACAGCTCAGTTGCAATTGCAGCGCCACTTGTATTCAAAGGGCACTCGCCTAAGAAAAACATTCCGACAGAACTTGAGTAAAAACGTTCAAATTTCAAGAAAATAGTTCGTTCCGTCCGAACATACATATAGTGCCAAGGAGGGCACCAAAATATGTCCGGAACTAGTAAAACGATCGTTTCAATTTGTGTTCTTCTACTCGCCTCACTCGTCTTGTATTACGGGATGACGCCTCCGCAGGAAAGTAGCGCTCAGGCAACAGATGTTCCGCCCCGCCCGACTATGTTTGGTGGTGACCCCGATGAAAAACTAGCGCAGTTAGGTTTCCCCCCGATAGCAGTGGAACTTGTACAAGAATCAGTGCCAACTCCAGCTATTCCGGAATCAATTGTTTCAGAGCCAGAGATTGTCGCTGAGCCCGTGGTTGTTGTAGAAGAGATAAAGCCTGAGCCAATTGAGCTCCAAGAAACAATTGTGACAACTTACACAGTACGAGTCGGTGAAACACTAGGAGAAATCGCTTCGCGTGAGCTTGGAAGTTTTAGAATGTGGCGCGACATTGCATCCTTAAATGGTATTGACGACCCTTCTTCGATTATGCCAGGGCGAACACTTCGTATGCCTAAGAAAAGACAAACGCAAAAGGATGCTCAGCAGAAACCAGTTGTTGTTGCAGCTGGAACTCGTACACACGAGGTCACTGAAGGCGAAACGTTTAGCTCGATTGCTGATGACTATTATGATGATGCAAACAGCTATTTGAAGATTGTGCAAGCGAATCCAAGTGTTGACCCTACACGTTTGCAAATCGGCACAGTGTTGGTTATCCCAATTCGTTAACGAGTAGATGCAATGTACTGATTGGAATATGGTAGGAAGTCGGGGGGAAATTATTCATGGAACGACGCATACGCCAGAGAGAGAGACTTGTGGCATTGTTCTCATTGCGCATGGATTTCTTGGGTATAAAGATTACGGAATGTTCCCTTGGCTTGCAGAGCAATTTGCAAAGATAGGCTGGGTTGCCCATCGTATTAACTTCTCGCATTCAGGGATGCTTGAGGGGAAAGAGGAATTTGTTCGCACTGATTTGTTTGAACAGGCAACATGGAATACCCAAATTGAGGATTTGACGATTCTTGGTGAAGCATTTAAACAAGAAGGTGTTCCGTTGGTGGTTTTAGGTCATTCGCGTGGTGGGCTTGCTGCGTTGCTCGCTTTAGGAAAAGGGGAGCTTCCTGCCGAGGGTGTGATTTCACTTTCTGCGCCTTCGGATTGCAATCCACTGACTCCCGAGACGGAAGCGCAGTTGCTAGGGCAGGGTTTCATTGAAAGGGCGTCATCAAGAACTGGGCAGACCCTGAGAATAGGCAAAGTGTTCCTTCAGGAACAACTTGACGATCCAGAAGGGCACGACCTGCTGAGCCTTCTTTCGGGTAACCAAGCGAATGTACTCGTTATCCACGGTGAAGATGACACAACGGTACCTGTTTCTTGTGCTGTGAAGATTAATGCAGCGCTGAAAAAATCGACACTTGTGCGGGTTGAGGGTGGCGACCATGTGTTTAACACCCCAAACCCATTTCCACTCGAAGGCACGCCTTCGCCTCAGTTGTTGGCTCTCTGGAACGGCATTCGAATCTTTGTATCATCGCTTCGATGATTTTTTGTTTTTCAAAGTGACAGTCACATTTGCAACCATTTGGTAGAGAGAGACTTAGCCGTGGTGGCTTTTTGTTTTTCAAAGTGACT
>CAZURP010000177.1:0-3706 GCA_964623715.1 uncultured Isosphaeraceae bacterium
TCAATCACGCACTTCGCGCAGTTCTCGGTGATGATATTCAACAGCGTGGTTCGCATGTTGGACATCATCGTTTACGTTTTGACTTTTCTCATGCACACGCAATGACTGACGCAGAAATCGCGAAGGTGGAACAACTTGTCAACGATACGATTGAGCGAAACAGTATTGTTGACGCAAAAGAAGTTCCACTCCGCCTTGCGCAGGAAATATACGGTGTACGCGCAGTTTTTGGTGAGCAGTACCCCGACCCTGTTCGTGTTGTGTCGATTGGTGCAACTGTTGATGAGCTCATTAATGATCCTGAAAATAAAAAATGGTACGAATGTTCTGTTGAATTTTGTGGCGGCACGCACATAAAAAATTGCGAATCCGCAAAGCATTTTGTTGTTTCGCACGAACAAGCGCTCGCTTCAGGCATTCGAAGGATCATTGCGCTCACAGGTGTTGCGGCACTTGCTTCCCACGCCGCAGGCGAATCCTTTTTACAACAAATCGATGAATCTGGTCGTCTCGACGGTGACGATTTAGTAGGCGCATACGACATGCTTGTCAAACAGGTTGATGCGTTATCCATTTCACAGCCGATGAGACACGCCGCAAAACAGAAACTAAAATCCCTCCACGACAGAGTTAAGTCTATTCAGAAAAACGTCGCGTCTACTCGCAAGGATCACGTCCTTGAACAAGCGCGCGTAATTTCTGAGTTAGACCTCAACGTTATTGTTGCCACAATAAATGGCGGTGATAAAGATTCCATGATGGTCGCACTCGATGCAATTCGTTCAAAAAGGCCTGACGGCGCGGTCATGTTGTTCTCCGCTGACAACGAAGAAGGTAAAGTAATTATTGTTGCAGGCTCAAGTAAGACAATGATCTCAAAGGGGTTAAAAGCAGGCGATTGGGTGCGGGTTGCCGCAATAGCTTGTGGTGGTGGTGGTGGTGGGCGGCCAGACACTGCACAAGCGGGTGGGAAAAACCCAGAAAACGTTCCCGACGCCATGGACAAAGCAACTGAGTTTGCAAACGAGGCAACAGCATGACAGAGAAACCAAAAGAACAAGAAGAAACTAAAGAGTTAGACACTGCAGAAAAGGAAACAGAGGGCGTACCACACTTTGTAACGCCACTTCGACCAATCGTGCATCAAGTTGGCGAACACGTACTCGCAGCACTTGAACAAGAGGAAACGGTAGCTGTGTTAACAACAATTACCGGTTCCAATCGAGGACAACAAGTTGTTTCAATCCCACTTACGGCGGAACACGTGCTGCAAGTGCGTGGACTAATCGAAGAGATACACGAAAGTGACGAACCAGAACGCGTCCCTTGCGTTGGGTTTCACTGTTTACTCGACGATGAAAATACCATTGAGGAATCAAACGAATGAAAGAAAAGCTATTTGATATATCACTTGCGCAATGGTCATTGCACCGAGCTTTGCAGGCGGGTTACTTGCAAGCCATCGATTTTCCAAGAATTACAAAAGAACAGTTTGGAATCGGCGCCGTTGAATATGTCAACAGTTTTTTCCCGGACAGGCAACCCAAAACGGAGTTCGTCAATGACCTGAAAATTCGTTGTAATGATTATGGCGTATCCAGCTTACTCATTATGTGCGATGGAGAGGGACATCTTGGTGACCCAAATGAGGCAGCCCGAATCAAAGCAGTTGAGAACCATTACAAATGGGTCGACTGTGCAGTCGAACTCGGTTGTCATTCCATTCGGGTGAATGCGCAGTCAACTGGCAGCTACGAAGAACAACAAAAACTTGCAGCTGATGGCTTGCGTAGGCTGGCTGAATTTGGTGCCTCAAAGAACATAAACATCATTGTCGAAAACCACGGTGGATTAAGTTCAAACGGCGCATGGCTTGCAGGGGTAATGCAACTCGTTGATATGCCACGGTGTGGAACACTTCCAGACTTTGGCAATTTCATCCTCGATTGGGGGACAAGAGAGATGTACGACAGGTACAAAGGCGTTGAAGAGTTAATGCCGTACGCAAAAGCGGTCAGTGCAAAGTCACATGATTTTGATGCTGACGGTAATGAGTTGCACACCGAATACGAAAAGATGATTGGTATTGTGCTCGATGCAGGGTACCGCGGTTGGGTTGGCATTGAGTATGAAGGCGGTAGCATTGGCGAGTTTGAAGGAATTATTCGAACCAAGGATTTGCTTGAAAAAGTGAGAGCCGGCAAAGAGGAAACGGTATGAAGGCGGCTGTCATAACTGGCGAAGGAACTCCTGTCGCCGAAAATGTACTTGTTGTCAACGATTGGCAAGAAGTTTCACCGCAAGCGCACGAAGTTGTCATAAAGACAGAAGCGTCTGCCTTAAACCATCTTGACCTCTGGGTTGGCATTGGTATGCCTGGTCTTGGATTGGAGTATCCACGCGTCAGTGGTTCAGATGGTTGCGGAATTGTGACTTCAGTTGGCAGTGACGTTGACGATACATGGATTGGAAAACGCGTGTTACTAAACGCAGCGGTTCGCCAACCAGAACAAATACTTCCAGGCGTTTCGCCTTCACCCGAAGACATTCGCATGATTGGTGAACACGATAACGGGACAAACGCTGAATTTTTCGTCGCGCCAGTTGCAAACGTTCTCGATGTTGGCGATGTCGATCCAGTTAAAGCAGCCGCATTTGGCCTTGCGCATCTAACTGCATGGAGAATGCTCGTGACTCGTGCGCAATTGCATGCTGGGCAAAGTGTACTCATCACTGGTATTGGTGGAGGCGCTGCACTTGCGGCGTTTAACATCTGCAAACACTTTGGCTGTAAAACCATTGTGACTTCAAGGCACCAGTGGAAACTCGACAAAGCATTGGAACTTGGCGCAAGCGAAGCCGTGCTCGATGCGGGAGAGGATTGGTCACGAACTGTGCGAGGTTTTACAAGCAAGCGGGGTGTTGCTATTTGCGTTGACTCTGTTGGAGGACCTTTGCACCATCCGTGCATCAAATCCCTCGCTCGTGGTGGAATCCTCGTGACGTGCGGGTGCACCGCTGGTCATGCACCAAAAACCGACCTTGCCCGAATTTTCTGGAACCAACTATCGGTACTCGGCTCAACAATGGGCAACATGCACGAATTTCGCGAAGTAGTAGCACTTTTTGAAAGCGGAATGGAACCCGTCATCGATTCAATTCATGATGCCAATGACGCTTCTACTGCCTTTGCACGCCTCGAATCCGGCGAACAATTCGGCAAAATCGTCCTCCGGTGGCAATAATCACTTTTCGTTTTTCAAAGTGACAGTCACTTTGAAAAACGAAAGCACGAAATGACTAGGGAGAAACCGAGTTTATAAAACAACTGCCCTCATCTCCGATGAGGGCAGTTGCGGCTAGGTATTCTATTTCTGTCTAAAGACAGTGTTTTTTGCCTAAGTACCAATCCATCCTTGGATTAGGAGGCAAGTGTGCGAAGGTAACCTTCGCGATCAATCACAAACCGATTATGCAGTTCGACGATTGAAAAGGGAAAGAACAATAACAAGAGCGATTAAGCCGACGAATCCGCCGCTACTAAATTCGCCAATAAGTGCGGTCAAGCGACCAACCATACCAGTGAAAAAGTTTTCGTTTCCATTCCATACAACCGAGGCTAAAACACCTACAGCGATGAAGATTAACATAAGGTCAATAAAGCCCCATGCCCATGCTTTGATAGTATCTAATGCGTTTTTCATAA
>CAZURP010000178.1:0-553 GCA_964623715.1 uncultured Isosphaeraceae bacterium
ATCCCCTCCGTTTGCAAAGTGATACGAGTTCTTCCATTGAAAAAGTTGTTGTCATTCTTGCAATTTTAGCACGGCAAGGTGCGACGCGTCGTCGCAAGTTGACAAGCAAGTGTAATTGCGTGCAGAATTGATTCAGGGTTCGCAGTTGTTGTGTGCGCAATGTCAAACGCCGTGCCGTGGTCTGGGCTCGTGCGAATGATCGGAATGCCAACAGTCCAGTTCACTGCTTGCTGAGGAGAAAGTAGTTTGATGGGCAGAAGTCCTTGGTCGTGGTACATCGCAACAATGACATCAAACGATTTTGCATGGGAAAATAGTGTGTCTGCAGGGAACGGGCCATGCACATTAAGCCCATTGTTCTTTGCCACTTTAATTGCTGGTTCGATGATTCGAACCTCTTCATCGCCGAGAAGGCCGTTCTCTCCAGCGTGGGGATTGAGCCCAGTAACGCCAATCTTGGGGTTTTTAACACCGAGTTGCTTGCATCCTTCATGTGCAACATCAATGGCGTCGTGTACTTTGCCAATCGTGAGCACATTCCGAACGTCCATCA
>CAZURP010000178.1:563-3701 GCA_964623715.1 uncultured Isosphaeraceae bacterium
TGTGGCAAGTTGCCAAGATAACCCGAAGTTTGTCTGAAACGAACATCATCGCATGCCGTTTTGCTTTTGTTCTTGATGCAAGTAACTCGGTATGCCCAGGCCACTTGTACCCAGCCATCGCCCAACTTTCTTTGCAAATAGGTGCGGTGACAACAGCGTCAATATGCCGAGCATCTGACATCGGTAACATGGCATCATGAATTGCTTGTTCGACCCATCGTTTTGAAACGACTCCGCCAAGTTGCGAAGGCGTGTGTTTGAGTTTTGCTAGGCCATCCTCAGTGTCGTCAAACACAACAATGTTTGAATGTATTTTTTGTTTTGCACGGTCGGTAGTTGCGCCGACTCTATCCCATCGCGTTTGCAAGTTGCACTTGTCCGCTTCGAATGTAAGCGTTTCGTTCGAGCCGTAGATAACAAAACGCGCTTTTTCGATTAACGCAGTGTTTTGCAGTGCTTTTGCAACAATCTGTGCGCCGATACCCGCTGGGTCGCCCATGGTTATGCCGATGGTTGGCTTAGTCTTTTCTTGGCTCATTGCGTGTTAGCCAATGCCACCCTTGAGTGGTCCGTTGCCAAACTTTTCTCGTAACTTTTTCATCGCTTTGTCTTCTTCGCGAAGCGGGGCGTCTTCACCTTCAACGTTGCCACTCGCTTGTTTAAGTGACAATGCAATTCTTCTTGTAGCTGGGTCAACTGAAAGAACTTTGACCGTGATGACTTGTTGTTCTTTGACAACGTCTTTTGGTGATTTGATTCGGTGGTCAGCAAGTTCTGATATGTGCACGAGCCCTTCGGTACCAGAACCCAAATCAACGAAAGCGCCGAAGTCTGCAAGTCGAGTCACCGTGCCTGGAACCATTTCGCCAACTTCAATTGCTGCCATGGAAGACACAAATGGGTCTTCGATTAGTTGCTTCATACCGAATGCGATTTTTGGTTCATCATTTGTTGTATCGATATCAAGTATCTGAATTTTGACCATATCGCCAACTTTGACGAATTTGGCTGGATCGATGTCTCGCTCCCATGTCATTTCGGATTTATGTATCAGCCCTTCAAGACCGCCAATATCAGCAAATGCGCCGTATGGTTGCACTGAAGTGATAGTGGCATCGTGGGTGTCGCCAATAGAGAGGGTTTCGAGCATCTCGCCTTTTGCCACTTCCCGTTCAGCGTAAAGCACTCTTTTACGGCTAACAACGATGCGATTAGCCCTTCGGTCAAGTTCCATTACCTCGCATGCCATTTTTTCGCCAATCATGACATCTAAATCAGGTACATGGTGTATTGCAACTTGCCCAGCGGGCATAAATGCTTTGTGGCTAGCAACTTCCATCTCAAGCCCGCCCTTGTTTGTGCCAGTACACCTCGCTTCGACAACCTGGCCTGTCTCGAGCGCATCCCACGTTGCTTTTTGGACTGCGCCTTTTCTCGAAAGAACAAGCATGCCATCTCGGTCGACTCTTTCAACGATAAACTCAAGTGATTGCCCAACTTGGGGTAATTCTTCGAAGTGCGTCGTTGGGCAACAACCTTGCTCACGGGGTCCAAACTCGATAAGTACGTTTCTTCCGTGGATTGCAGCGACGACGCCCGATCGAGTGGATCGACTCGAACCACTTGAATCTTCTTTGGCATCGAGCATATCTGCGAAACTCCCATCGCCTATTGCGTTGAATATTTCATTATCAAGGTCTTCGTTGAAGGATTTTTTCGCCATTTATACATCGTACACCATCAGAGGTGGATATTTTTAGGTTTTCTTGGATTCCGATAAATCTCTGGTTGCGTACTCTTTTTGATGCCTTTGTATCGCGCTCATACGGGCTTCTATCGTGTATCATCGCACACCATTGCCGACTCGCGGCATGTTCGTTTATCTAGGACTCAAGGAATACCACAAATATGGCACATCCCTCAGCTGCTTGGGGCATAGAAATAGGTCAATTCGCTGTTAAAGCTATCCGTCTTGAACGTGATGGCGACAGCGTACACGTCACCGATTTCTCTGTTCTTCCGCACCGAAAAGTTTTATCGACTCCTGACATTGATGTTGCAGAGGTAACCCGTCTCAGTTTAGGTCAATTGATTAGTGAAAAAGATTTAGAAGGCGAGCATCTCGTTATTTCCGTTCCTGGTCATTCAGCATTCGCACGGTTCGCGAAACTGCCTCCAGTTGAAAAGAAAGATTTACCCGAGATTGTGAAGTTTGAAGCGGTGCAACAAATCCCGTTTCCCATTGAAGAAGTCGAGTGGGATTACGAAGCCTTTCACGAAGAAGGTTCGCCAGAAGTGGAAGTTGGCATTTTTGCAATTACACGCGAACGAGTGAATGAGCGACTTGATGTGTACGGCGAAGTTGGCCTTAGTCCTGAGACATTGACGTTGAGCCCTGTCTCTTTGTTCAACGCAATGAACTACGACTTGAATTTGGGTGAATCAAAAAACCCCTTGGTGTTTATTGACATAGGTACGCAGGCAACAGATGTGATTATTGCAACGGGTAACCGGTGTTGGATTCGCACGTTTCCCCTTGGTGGAACACATTTTACTGAAGCGATTGCTTCTGCATTTAAAATTTCGTATGCCAAGGCCGAGCGATTAAAACAAGATGCCGCATCAAGTAAGTATGCAAAACAAATTATGCAAGCGATGCGACCGGTCTTTGCTGATTTGCTTCAAGAGTTGCAACGGTCGCTGAGTTATGCATCTTCTTCAGGTGAATTGAACACAATGGTCGGCTTAGGTTCGACGTTTAAAATACCTGGTTTACGAAAGTTCATAGGTCAGCAATTGCAAGTGAACGTCACTCGACTTGATGAGTTTAAAAAGATTGACGTTAGTGGCAGGGATGCAGCTTCATTTGCGGAAAATTGTGTCAACATGGGAACGGCGTACGGACTCGCTTTGCAAGGTATTGGTTTAAGTCAAATTGATATAAACCTTGTGCCATCCGCAATTTTACGTGAGCAAATGTGGCACTCGAAAACGAAATGGTTTGTAGCGGCCGCGAGCATAATAGTGGCTGGCAGCGCACTCTCTATTTTGGGTCCAATGATGCAAGAGCGACAGCTCGGCGCTGAAGGGTTGCCTCGAGAGGTAAAGCAGGTTATTGATCGAGGGGAAAAACTAAAA
>CAZURP010000179.1:0-3687 GCA_964623715.1 uncultured Isosphaeraceae bacterium
GATTTGATACGTCAGCAGGGGTACTGCAGGATTACCGATTTAGCAAACCAATTTGCGGTGAGCCGTGTGACTGCGCACAAAATAGTGAAGCGGCTTGAGCGAGAGGGATACTGCGTGGCCGAACCGAGAAGGCCGATTACATTGACAACTAAGGGAAAGGTGCTTGCAAAACGGTGCAGAGAGCGCCACGAGGTTGTGTATGCGTTTTTGCGAGCCCTTGGGGTGAGCAAGCGAGTCGCATCAATTGATTCTGAGGGGATAGAACATCATGTAAGCCCCCAAACACTTCAGAAAATGAAGGCGTTCACAAAATAAAAATTGTTTCAGGTTTCTTGCATTGTTGGGTTGACTGTGTATGTAGCCTTGGCTACATTACGCGCCATCGTAGCCATGGCTACAAAAAAAAGGAATGCATATGATTTACAAAATAGCCGCCATCATTCTCGCGATAGTTTCGACTCCCACGCAACTTGTTACGCAAGAAACAACGAGTAAAAGCCAGTACTCTCTCTCGAATCCGACGCCAATGGAACTATGGCGAGAGATGAGTGCTGATCGACCGGATTTTACAGAAAGTCCAATTACAGTTGATGCAGGAGCTTTGCAACTTGAAATGAGCATCGCTGATTACAGCAAAGACGGCGACTCAAAAGCGATCGGCGTTGCACTAGCAAATCTTAAAATTGGCTTGCTCAACAATACAGATATTCAGTTTGTGTATGACCCGTACGTGAAAGAAGACGATGGTGTCACGACCACCGACGGCGGTGGTGATATGCAGATTCGACTAAAAATTAATCTCTGGGGAAACGACGGCGGGGAAACTGCGTTCGGAATTATGCCATTCATCAAAATCCCAACCGCATCTGATGGTCTTGGTAATGATACATTTGAAGGTGGAATCATTCTGCCATGGGGCACGGAGTTAAAAGAGGGCGTCGGTCTTGGCCTGATGTTTGAAGTTGATTTTAACTACAACGAAGATAAAGATTCCTACGAGAGTGACTTTATTGGCACCGGGGTTCTTGGATTTGACCTCGATGAGCAATGGGGCTTGTACGTTGAGGGTATCTCGATGGTGAGTTCTAACTCGGGTATCGATAACCGGTTTATTCTTGGCGTCGGTACAACTTGCTCGATTAATGATAACTTTACATGGGATGCTGGTATCAACATTGGGCTTGCAGGCGAAACAGACGACACCAACATCTTTACCGGCATCACATACCGATTTTAATCTACCCGCGGTAGATAAACTCCATCAGAAAGTGGCTTGTACTCGCGGTTAATAATCGCTGGGATAACTAATTTTGCCATTCAGCCAGTCGACGATTTCCGGCGCGTGCCAGCCAAAAGTAGCAAAGAGCCCGAGGTGCCCACTTGGGTAAACCCAGCGCTCGGGCATTCCGGCACGTTCGTAAAGCAAATCTCCGTTTTCAGACGGCACGACCTCGTCCCACTTTGCGTGAATGATGAGCGTCTTTTCATGTGGGAGTCCAGGTGCTAAGAAGTAAGGGTCGCGAGAAGGTGTGCGTAGGTACTCTGCTTCAAGTTGTATTAACTCATTTTTTGTAAATCGTTTTTCATCTTCATCAACGAACTTCCAGTTGGTGAACACGCCATCTTGCACAATCGAAAACATATTTGCTCCGCCAGCAACGAGCACGACAGCATCTACATCTTCTTGTAACTCGTGATAGACAGCAGGTGTGTTTAATGCACCAGCGCTGATACCAATAAGTACAAATGGAGTCTGTTGCAAAGAAGGGAGTTTTGTTTCCATTCGTTTGCGGATTGCTTTTGTTGCAGTAATTACTTGGCAGTATTTAGTATCGAACAAATTGATGGCAGACTGCATTGCGTTCTCACCATTAAGTTTTACCTTCATTTGATATTCTGGAACATCAAGTACCGTGTACATATACACAACCGCCCAGCCATCCTTGAGCATTTCTGTTCCAAGTGTTTTTGACGAATGTTGCATCCCGCCTAAACCGCAAAGAATAAACGCGAGCCCCTTTGGCTTTTGGTTGTATCTCCACGAAGCACGATAGACCATCCCGCCATCTGAGTTGACGTGCACAGCGTCAAGTTCATTGGGCAACAACTCTTGTTGAGAGGGAACTTCTGAATCTTTACTCCAACAACACCACCGTCCGAGTGTGTCTTGAATTCCGTGGGAAGGTGCGTAATGTAAAAAATAAAGTACGCCGAGCGCATTGGTTTCAAGAGTAATCTCTTCAATAAGATTCCCGCTGTGCGCGCCAAAAACTTCGCCTTGCGTGTGTGTAAACTCAAATTCAACTAGTTCGGGTTCAATGTCACTTTCTACCTCGCAATCTATCAAGCGGATATTAGGAAGCAGTGAAGTTGACGAGTCAGGGAACGAGTGAAGGGAACAGAGTGGTAGATTGATAGCTGTAACGGTACGATTTTTTTGTATGGATGCAGGCACTCGTTCCATCGAACACCCCACTAACGTGAAAGAACAGGCGGATAAAAAAAGAATTTTTTGTCTTAATCGTCGAATCATAATCTCTGTGGTATGTATTCTATTGAGAACTTGAAAGGTTATATTCATTATGAAAAAGTTTTTCTTACTAATTGGTTTCTCACTTTTAACTGCATCACTTGTAGGTTGTAACAATACTCTTAGCGCGGTAGGTGATACTGCAAAAGGAGCAGGCGAAGGAACAGTTAAAATTATCCAAGGTGTTGGCGAGGGAGTTGACCACATCGGCAAGGGTGTTAAGGCAGACCTTACGAATGATGGCGGTGATACTTCCCAAGAGAATTAACCATCACTTCACACGAACAATTTATGCGCCGAGCGATTGAACTTGCCAGGCAAACTTCACTGGTTCGACAAGACGGAGGCCCGTTTGGCTGTGTTATTGTCAAAGATGGCGAGGTTGTTGGAGAGGGTGCCAACACGGTTCTTGCTGACTGTGATCCGACTTGTCACGGCGAAATGAATGCGATAAGGCACGCTTGCAGTGCGCTCAGGACGCATGATTTAACTGGCTGCACGGTGTACACAACTGGTGAGCCTTGCCCAATGTGTTACGGTGCACTCTGCTGGGCTCGAGTAGAAAATATTTATTATGCATCTACCATCGAAGATGCAAAAGAGTTTGGCGGTTTTGATGACGCGCCGATGTATGAAGCGGTCAAAAACCCAATCAAGGATAGGCCAGTAGCAGGTAATGAGCTATTACGCGACGAAATGCTACCGCTATGGCAAGAATTTCAAGCGATGCCAAATCACCCAAAGTATTGATTGTTTCCTATAGTTCCGTTTGTTTTGTTTTGAATTTACGTGACATTGCCTGTATCATCGAGAGTATGAAACGACTTTTACTTGGTTTGTTCATCCTGATTGTGTGTACGTCCTCGGTTGCATCAAGCGTAGTGCGGCTGACACTCCCTGACATTGCAGACCACTCAGGACAAATTCTCATTGGCGCAGTCGTGTCACTTGAGAGCTATTGGACTGAAGAGCACGGCCCACGAACAATCGAAACCCAGATAACACTTGAACAAGTGTCGTATCTTAAGGGGCGGAGAAATCGTTCGTCACAATTTGTGTTTACGATGCCAGGCGGTACTGTTGGCGATATGACTATGCGAATAGCTGGTGCACCAGAATTCAAAGAAAACGAAACGTGGGTTTTGTTTTTGTTGCCA
>CAZURP010000180.1:0-3653 GCA_964623715.1 uncultured Isosphaeraceae bacterium
TCTGTTTTTTCTTCCTCTTTAGATCGATACTTTCGAGGATCAGACATTGAGTGCCCCTTGTAGCGATACGTTTGTGCTTCAACAAAAAATGGGCGGGATTCTTCTCTACACCAATCTGCAATTGCTTTGAAATCTTTATATAAATTTACAACATTTTTGCCATCAACAACCGCGTGGTGAATACCGTGCGCTTCAGATTTAACACGCAGATCATGTGCCATCGAGGTGCCGCGTTCAATCGCTGTGCCCATTGAGTAACGGTTGTTTTCAAGCACAAAAATAACCGGCAAATCTTGTAAGCTTGCCAAGTTCATTGCTTCATAAAAACACCCTTGGTTGAGCGCCCCGTCGCCCAGGTAACACAATGTCACGTGGCTCGATTTCCCGCCATTGATAACTTCGTCTTCGTATTTTGTTGCAAATGCGAGGCCAGTCCCAAGCGGTGTTTGAGCGCTCACAATGCCGTGCCCGCCGTAGAGGTAATGCTCCGCGTCAAACATATGCATCGAACCACCCTTGCCCTTGGCACATCCGCCAATCCGACCGAACATTTCGGCCATGCAATATTTTGGATCCATTCCTCGAGCAAGCGCGTGTCCATGGTCTCGATATGCCAAGACAACTGGGTCGTCGTCATTTACCGCGGCGATAGTACCAACCGCAATTGCTTCTTGCCCAATATAAATGTGACAGAATCCGCCAATGAGACGATTTTGGTACGCCTGCATTGTCCGGACTTCAAATTCTCGAATAAGGAGCATTTGGCGAAGCCACCCTAGCAGTTCTTCTTTGCCCGGAACACTCGCGGGCAGTAATTGGAACGCGTTTTCAGTCATTTTTTCTTCTTCTGTTGTGGATAAATCTGTGCTCATCATAAAAAATGCAAATCTTTGCTGAGCCAACCATTATACCACACCCGAAAAGTGCAGATTGGTGTACACCGCGGACGATGAACGATTAGTTCCGAGCGAAAAAATACAAATGAAGGAGAGTTCTCATGGCAGAATATCGCATCAAACTCATGGCATTCAATTCAGCGGCAGTCATTGCTGTTGGAATCGTCGCTTCAATCGTCACAAGTACCATCGTTGCATCCAATGCATACAGTTCCAAGTTTGCGAACGCTGCAATCGCGCAGCAATCCATCGTCGTGAAGGGTAAATCCACAAAACGAGTGCGCAGCGACCAAGGCAAATGGTGGATTACGGTCAAGGGAACTGGTGAGACTATTCAGCGAGCGCATGAAACACTTGCAACTGGGATGAAACGCGTGGATTCATTCCTTGGGGACAAGGGATTCATCGACAGTGAAATCACACGAGGTGCTATTTCAACGACAGTGTACTATGACCGCGATTTCGATGGAAATCTGACTCGCGATGTCATCGAATACGAACTTTCGCAATATATCAGCGTCTCGACTCCCGAAGTAGAAAAGATTGCAGCGACTGCTGGCGAAGTGACCGACTTGCTGAAAGATGGAATTTTCGTGATTGGAGGCACCCCTTCCTACACGTATAGTGGTGTGAGCAGCGTCAAAGTTGAGATATTGGCCGACGCTGCAGAAAACGCACGAACTCGCGCCGAAGAGGTCACGATGAAAGCCGGTGGTCGTGTTTCTGCAATCAAAGACATTCGACAGGGTGTAATTCAGATAACAACCCCAGATTCCACTCGCGTTTCAAGCTACGGCATTAACGATACGTCCACCATCATGAAGGACGTCAGCGTCGTGGTCACGGTGGAGTTCGGGATTTCCGGCTCGTAAGCCAGTGGGTGTGACAGTCACTTGGTGTCTGGCACCAAAGGTGTCTGACCCCAAAAGCGGGTGTGACTGTCACTTTCAAACGGCGGTCAAGGCAGTTTCGACGCGGAAAAGGCAATACGGTGTGACAGTCACTTGGTGTCTGACCCCAAAGTGAGTGAAAAGCATGAAAAAACGCCCAAAAACGGGCGTAACAAAAGGGGTTGGTTGTGAAATAACGCGGATGACAGGACTCGAACCTGTAACCTTCGGTTTCGTAGACCGACGCTCTATCCAGTTGAGCTACACCCGCGGGGTCAACACGGGGCGTTTTTCCACCTGAAGATGCGAAGAATACCACAGGAAGCACGATATCGCTACATCAAAGTGCAAGAAGTGACTTGACTTCCTGCCCGTTTTTGGGATAATCTCACGTTCGACCCATCGGTGGGTTAATAGAGACACTCGGAGACATAACTGTGCCACAATCACGATCAGCCAAAAAAGATGTTCGACAAAACGCGAGACGCCGTGCGGTAAACCACTGGCGGAAAAAACGCATTAAAGCGCAATCTAAATCCTTCTTAGATGCGATTACTGCAAAGGATGTCACGTTGGCTGAAACTGAATTCAAAAGCTATTGCTCGCTCTTAGACAAAGTCGCCTGCACGAGCACAATGCACAAGAATACCGTTGCCCGTCGAAAGAGTCGATTCTCCCGTCGCCTTCGCGATTTAAAACAAGCGTAACATCGCATTAAGCAAAAAATAATTCGGCATTTTCGGCTGTGCGTTATCATTGCGCCTATGGCGCAACCAATGCGATTTGCAAAACAAAACAACCAGGCGAAGCTTCACTACACTGAATTGTCTCGACAGCCTCTCTACATTTTGGTTTTTTTATTACCGTTCGTGGTGTTCTACGAGTTCGCTCTTTCTTCTATTGGCAACTCAATTCAGATCAAAGCACACGACCACCTCGTGCGTTTTTTTGAAGCATTCGATATGCCTCCAACACAAGGCCTTTGGCTTGGTGGCGTCGCAATTGTTACTATTCTTTTTTTATGGCACATCTTCGAGGGCAACAGATGGACCATCAATATACATGTACTTTTCTTCATGACGCTCGAGTCAATCGCGTACGCAATACCCCTCTTGTTGTTTGGTGCTGTTCTCGGTGGCATGGCTGCAGCGGCAAGTACATCACCGCTTGCGGAGCTCGACATCTTTGACAAAATCGCAATAAGCATCGGCGCTGGACTCTACGAAGAACTTGTGTTTCGAATGTTATTGATCGCGCTCGTGCATACAATCGTCTGCAACCTATTTAAACAGAGCCACCTTGCTGGACTTACTCTCGGAGTGATCGTGTCTGCTCTTGTTTTTGCTCTGTACCACGACATGCCAAACGCGGGTTCTCTCTCTGCGATGACCTTGTTTTTTTACAGCATTGCGGGTGTATACCTCGGTATTTTGTATGTGAGCCGTGGTTTTGGCATCGCAGCTGCCACACACGCTGCGTACGATGTCGTGGCAACAATCATGCTTGCGACACTCGTGGAATAAAACCGCTACACTCTCTATTGCAATAGACTGAACTTTAGAGGATAAGGAGTCCCAAAATGAAAATACGTACCCTACTTTGCATCGTCGGTGTTGCCTGTATTGCAACAAATGCAATCGCGCAAGATCACCCAGACCATCCCGATCACCCAGGGCAACCGGATCACCCAGGGCAACCGGATCATCCTGAACATCCTGATTCAGTTCCAGCAACACCACTTGAGAAACCAACTCCTGTGGACATTGCCCTCTCTCCCGTAAATATCGAGCATGTAATCGGATCCCGTGTTGCCAATGGCATAGCCTGTGGTATCATCACCATCAGAATCGATGAAGATTCTTGCGGT
>CAZURP010000181.1:0-3635 GCA_964623715.1 uncultured Isosphaeraceae bacterium
CGACGAAAACGGTACGCGATTTTTCAAAACGCGGCGATGCAATTCCTGTACCACCACTTACTCGAGTTCAAGGCGAAGCCTATGAACGACTCATCCAGCTAGACAAAGAACCACTAAAACGTGACACGATCGGGATTGAAGGTCTTCTTCAAGAAGTTTTTCCAATTGAAGCGTACGACGGTTCTATGCGAGTCGAGTACTTGTACTACAAATTGGAAGAACCCCGATATACAGTTGACGAATGCAAAGAACTTCGTCTTACCTACGGTCGCCCATTTAAGATAGGCGTTCGTTTTGTTCGAGATGGAATCGCAGAAGTTCTTGAAGAGGAAATCTATATTGGTGAAATTCCAATCCTCATCGGTGGTGGTGAATTCATCATCAACGGTTCAGAGCGATGTATCGTAAACCAGTTGCACCGGTCCCCTGGTGTGGACTTTTCTATCCAAGATGACACTGGCGATCGACAACTTCATAAAGCAAGAATTATTCCTGAGCGTGGCTCTTGGATTGAAATCGAAGTCACCAAAAAAGATGTTTTGGCGATGAAGATCGATCAGTCTGCAAAGATTGCTGCAACAACGTTTCTCCGCGCGCTTGATGAAGAGTTCAGTTCAACTGAAAAGATTCTCAACAAGTTCTACGACGTAAAAGAGATGTCTGTCAACAAGATTAAACCAGAGTATTACTCTGCAGAATTAATCATAGATTCTGAAACGGGCGAAGAACTTTGCAAAGTCGGCGCACAAATTGGTGACGCGTACGATGCAATCCTTGCCTCCCCCATCAAGAAGATTTCGGTGATTGCTGATCCAGCCGATCCAATCATCTTAAACACACTTGCGATTGAAAAACTCGACTTCCTTGCAGACGCGACTGAGCACGAAGCAGCGCTTCTTAAAATATACGGCAAGCTTCGACCAGGCAACCCACCCCAAGTTGAAAAAGCCCGATCCTTGTTCGCAGATAAATTCTTCGACGACAAACGATACCGCCTAGGCAAAGTTGGTCGCTTCCGTATTAACCGTAAATTTGACATGGATGTGCCTGAAGACATTATGCATCTACGACCAGATGATTTCATTGCCGTCGTTGAATACATGCTTGACCTTCGCGCACGTCGCGACTCAGCACACGTTGATGACATCGACCACTTGGGCAACCGCCGTTTGCGAACTCTTGATGAACTTGCCGTTGAAGAAATGCGCAAAGGGTTCTTGAAACTTCGCCGAACTGTCCAAGAGCGCATGAGCGTCAAAGATATGGACGAACTGAACAAAGTCGCGGACCTTGTGAATTCAAAAGCAGTCAGTTCTGCGATTGACTTCTTCTTTGGTCGTAGCGAACTTTCTCAAGTTGTTGACCAAACAAATCCACTTTCAATGCTTGTGCATGAACGCCGCCTCTCCGCCCTTGGCCCTGGCGGCTTAAACCGTAAACGCGCAGGCTTCGAAGTACGCGATGTGCATATTTCTCACTATGGACGTATTTGCCCAATTGAAACACCTGAAGGCACAAACATTGGCCTTATCGCTTCGCTTGGCATCTACGCTCAAATTGACGAATACGGGTTTATCCAAACTCCTTACCGCCCTGTTGAACGCAAAAAAGCTAAGGATGACGTCCTTTATCTTCGCGCAGATGAAGAAATGGAAACGGTGCTCGCTCCAACAGAAGTACTGAACGATAACAATAACATTGATGACGAACACGTCATTGCTCGTAAAAGCGGAGACCTCACACAAGTTTTCCCGAACGAAGTTAAATACGTTGACATTTCACCAAAGCAACTGGTTGGTATTTCAGCATCACTTATTCCGTTCCTTGAACACGATGATGCAAACCGCGCGTTGATGGGCTCAAACATGCAACGGCAAGCGGTTCCACTTATTATTCCTGACCCTCCCATCGTGGCGACGGGGATGGAACAAATTGTTGGTGGGTACTCCGGAATGCTTGTGAAAGCGAAAAATGCTGGCACGGTTACCTTCGTCGATTCGCAACGAATTTTGATTGACAACGCAGACGAATATACACTAAAAACGTTCCGCCGACTCAACGAGAAAACATGCCAAAGCCAGAAACCAATCGTCAAGATTGGGGAAAAAGTAAAAGCTGGACAGATAATCGCTGATGGTGCTTCAACCGTAAACGGCGAACTTGCAATTGGCAAGAATGTACTGGTTGCTTTCAACACTTTCGATGGCTACAACTTTGAAGATGCGATTGTGATTTCAGAACGCCTCGTCAAAGACGACGTCTTCACTTCAATACACATCGATTCTCACGATGTCGAAGTTCGCGACACCAAACTTGGTAAAGAAGAATTCACGTGCGACATCCCGAATGTCTCCGAACGACAATTGATGAACCTCAATGAAGAGGGCATCATTCGTTTAGGCGCTCGAGTTGGCCCGGGTGACATTCTTGTCGGTAAAGTCGTACCAAAAAGCAAGAACGAACTTACGCCAGAAGAAAAATTACTCCACGCAATCTTTGGACGCGCAGGTGAGGATGTAAAGAACGAATCACTCACTGTCCCAGCAGGTAGCAGCGGCGTCGTCATCGGCGCAAACCACTTCAGCCGCAGGATGCACCTTGATGCTGAGCAAAAGAAAATTGCCAACAAAAAGATGGAAGCGTACGAAGATGAAATGAATGACAAATCCATCTCCCTCTTTAGAGAGATGGTTGCAGAAATGAATACACTTCTTGGCACTGAAATGGTTGACCCTTCAACCCGTCAGCGAGTTGGTATTTCTGACATTCCTGAAGTTATCATTGAGCAAATTGGCGGTTTCACCGACAAGTGGATCAAAGGTTCCAAAGACACAAAGGCAACCGCGTTACAAGTCAAAGAACAATATTGGCCACGTATTATTGCACTGCAAAGTGAATGCGAACGCAAACTTGCACACATGAAACGTGGTGATGAACTTGCATCGGGCGTACTTGAAAAAGTTGTTGTCTACCTTGCAAACAAGCGTGTTATCTCTGTTGGTGACAAAATGGCTGGCCGACACGGTAACAAAGGCGTGATTGCACGTATTGTTCCTGAAGAAGACATGCCGTTCATGGAAGACGGAACACCCGTTGACATCTTGCTCAACCCACTTGGTGTGCCTTCCCGAATGAACGTTGGACAGCTACTTGAACTCCACCTTGGATGGGCTGCAAAAGTGCTTGGGTTCCAAGCAGTCACACCTGTGTTTGATGGTGCTACAGAAAGCGAAGTGCTCGGTGCTATCCAAGAAGCAAACGATACAGTGCTCGCCAAACGGAAAAACTTTGAAGAGACAGGCGAAAATCTTGGCAGAGGTCCCATTCGCTGGCAAAGTCCAACTCTACGACGGACGAACAGGTGAAAAATTCCATCAACCAACTTCGGTTGGCGTCATGTACATGCTGAAATTGCATCACTTGATTGATGACAAAATTCACGCGCGTTCAACTGGCCCTTACAGTTTGATTACCCAGCAACCACTGGGAGGTAAAGCACGAACTGGCGGCCAGCGATTTGGCGAAATGGAAGTATGGGCTTTGGAAGGCTACGGCGCAGCGTACATGTTGCAAGAACTCCTCACTGTCAAGAGTGATGATGTGGAAGGCCGAACCAAAATTTACGACTCTATTGT